>JBOHWH010000162.1:0-24622 GCA_050736695.1 Binataceae bacterium (SeqCode)
GGTTCAGATGCCGCAGCGTATTATCGCCGTCGAAATCGCCGGGGAAAGGGTCCGCGCCGCGGCGGCCAATCGCACTTGGAACACCTTTGAATTTGTCGGCGTCTTCGAAGCTCATCAGCAGCCGGACGAGACCGATCTCGCGCCCGCCCTCATCCGGCTGATCCAGAAATCGGGCCGTCCCGATATTCTTATCTCAGCGCTCCCGTCTGAGGCTGTAACCAAGCGAATTCTGGAACTGCCCTTCGGCGACTCGCGCCGGCTGCATCAGGCTGTCCCCTTCGCGCTCGAAGAGCATCTGCCGTTCCCCGTCGATGGCGCCGTGGTCGCGTTTACACGCCTTGGCGCTGAAGGCAATCGGTCGCTGGTGCTGGCCGCATTCGCGCGCAAGCAGGAGCTGCGCAATCATCTCGATCTTCTCACTCGCGCGGGCCTCGACCCCAAGACGGTGACGCTGACGCCGTATGCTCTTGCTGCGATGTTCGCGCGGGCGCGCAACGGCACGCGGCCGACGCCGCATCTGGTGATCGAGTCGGAGCACGACTCGACTTCGATGGTGCTGCTCGACCTTGAGGGTATTCCGCGCGTGATGCGCACTGTTGGCGGCGGAATGGTTAACGCCGACGGCGCCGCGCCCTCTCCCGCTCAGACGACCCCGGTCGTCAACGCGCTCAGGCAGACGATGCTGGCGCATGCCGCCGAACTCGAGAACGCCGACTTGATCATCACCGGACCGGGCGCCGCGATGCCGCGGATCAGGGCCCTGCTGGCTGAGGCGGTGTCGCTGACGCCGCGCGAGGCGCGCGAGTTTGATTGCTCGGCGATGTTCGGCGCAACGCGCCCCGATATCACGCGCTTCGGCAGCGCTGTCGCGATGCTGCTGGGGGAGCTGCCGAGCAAGCCGGTTGATCTGCTGAACTTCCGCCAGGCTGATTTCGCCTTTCACGGACGCACTCGCGGCGACCTGACGCCCTTCTATACGCCGGCGATCCTCGCGGCATGCGTGGTCTTCCTGATTGTGCTGAATTTCGCTTCGGGAATGATCGGCAAACTGCATCGCATGAGCGTGCTCAATTCAGAGATCGCATCGATCGCGGCGCCGGTGCTCGGCGAAAGCAATCCCGCCGATCCGATGGGGGAATTGCGCAGCGGTATCGCCTCGATGAACAAGCGCCTGCGCCTGATCGGCGGCAACGTCGCGCGCAGCTCGCCCCTTGAGACTTTACGCGCGGTCTCCGACGCGATTCCCCCGCGCTTCGCGGTCCAGATGGAAGACATGCAGGTCGATGCGAACGGATTGCAGGTCACCGGGATCGCCGATTCGTTCACGGCGGTTGATGAAGTCAAGCAAGCTCTGGATCAGAGCGGCAACTTCGGAACGATCGAGGTCACCCACGCACGCGCCGGCAACGACGAGAAAAAGGTGGAATTCCGCATGAGCGCCGATTTCAAAGACGCGGACGGCGGAGCCAACTAAGCGATGCTCCGCGAATATATCGACAAAATGAGCGCGTGGATTCGGACCAGGCTAAACCCGCGCGTGGCCGATTTGCGCGGCCTTATCGATCCGCTGATCGCGCAGGGGCAGGCGCGATATCAGAAACTTGAGTCCCGCGAGCGAACTCTGCTGCAAATCGGCACGGCGTTGGTCGCGATTTTCCTGCTTTACAACATTATCTACACACCGATCGTTGACTTCAGCTCCGGACTCGATCAACGGATCGTCGAACGCGAACACGATCTGACCAGCGTGCGCCACCTGGCCGCGAACTACGCGGCGGTAAAGGCGGAACTCGAAAGCGCGGAACACAGCACGGTGCCGCGCAACAAGGACTTCTCGCTGTTCTCGGTGGTGGAATCTTCTTTCACCAAGAGCGTGGGCCGCGACAAGATCACGTCGATCACGCCCGCGGATGATAAAAAGCTTTCCGATGGATTGGTGCAATACAGCGTCGTGCTGAAACTCGAAAACGTTAACTTGAAGCAGATCGTGGATGCGCTGTATTCCGTGCGCACTCTGCCGGTTCCGGTTGGCGTCGCAAATTTGCGGATCCAGCGCCGAACCCCGGACACCCATTCATACGACGTCGATATTACCTGCGTCGCGCTCGGTCATAATGCCTGAATTCAGCGAACTCTTCTCCCCCGACTACTGGCGCACGCATCGCCTCGAGTCCGGCTACCTCGCGACGGGGATCGTCCTGTTCTTTTTTTTCCTGTTCGAGAGCTTCCCGTACGTGAGCGCGTTCTCGGCGGTCCTGGCGCCGATGGGCCTGCGGGTAAGCTCGGCGGGACAGAGTGTCGCGATTCCGATCGGTGCAAAGCTTTCGCAGGTCCGAATCGCACCCGACGTGCCGGGTGCGCTTCCGCTGTTCGAGAGCGCCAGCGTGCATATCGCGCCGGCCCTCCTGTCCATTTTGATGCTCCGGCCCGGCATCCGCGTCAGCGCCGACGCCTACGCGGGCAAGATCCGGATCACGGCGCATCGCAGCGGTCCCGGCACCGTCCTCAATTTCTCCGCCGACAAGGTTGACCTGAAGGAATACCAAGCCCTACGCGCACTCGGCGCAGTCATTGCCGGAGTACTGGATGCCAAGGGTTCGATGGTGGTAATGCCCGACGATCCGAACGGAGATTCAGGAACGGTTCATCTCGTCGCCAGCGGTCTTAGCGGGAACATCAGGGCGCTGCCGATGCCGCCGCTTAATCTCGGCAACGTTGATGCGGCGGTGACCCTGGACAACGGCGTGCTCAAGATCGCCAGCCTCAAATCTTCCGGCGGCGATCTGACGATCAACGGCAGCGGCGATATCAGGCTTGCGCCTGACTGGCGGAACAGCGCCCTCGCGCTGCGGTTCACGCTCGTGCCGTCGCCCGGCGCGCGGATGAAGATCGGCTTTCTGCTGAACTTCCTGCCGCATCGGCCCGGAACCCGGCCTTACTCGCTGGGCGGAACGATCGCGGCGCCAACCATTAGCTGAACCGCGGCGACGGCTCGAACGAACCCGCCTTTCTGGTCACGTCTGCTGAGTACCGATCTTGATTTCTTGTAAATTCGCTCGCCGATTCCCACAACTTTCGCCGTGGCTTGCGGGCCCGGATGATTCGCGCGACAATCCTGCAATTCCAGCGGTCGATGGAGAATTTCGTGGCTGATTCCGCAAAACTTGGATTACAGATCTCGCTCGGCAGCGGCCCGGTTCGCGATCGCCTGGCGCTCGCCAGGGAAGCCGAAGACCTGGGCTACTCCTCGCTGTGGGTCGCCGAGGTTTCCGGTCCCGACGCGCTCGTCAGCCTTGGCGCACTCGCGCTCAATACCAGCAAAGCCGATCTCGCAACCGGCGTAATCCCAATCCAGATTCGCACCCCCGGCGCGATGGCGATGAGCTTTCTGACGATCAATGAATACTCGCAGGGCCGCGCGATCGCGGGCCTCGGCGTGTCGAGCCCGGTAATCGTCGAAAGATGGCACGGCGCCGCGTACCGCAAGCCCGTCACCGCGATGCGCGAGTGCGTGACGATTATGCGCCAGCTCTTCACCGAGGGGCGCTCCAAGTTCCAGGGCGAAGTTTATAAGTCCGATTTCCGCCTCGGCATGCGCATCAGCGCGCCGCGCCCGCCGCGGATTTATCTCGCGGCGTTGAACGCGCCGATGCTGCGCCTTGCGGGCGAAGTCGCCGACGGCGTGCTGATGAACTACTCGCCGCCCGACGCGGTGGCGCCGATGATCGCGGAGATTCGCGCCGGCGAGAAGCAGGCGGGCCGCGCCGCGGGCGCCGTCGATATCGGAATCTACGCGCGCATGTGTGTCACGCCGGACGTAAACAAGGCGGTTGAGTCGTTCAAACGCGAACTCGCCGGTTACGCGTTCGTCGATAGCTACAACAAGATGTTCGCGCGCTACGGATTGAAAGATGAATTCGCCGAGGTGCGCAGGCTCTGGCAACTCGGCAAGCGCGACGAGGCTCCCGGCGCGATCAGCGCCGAGAACGCGAAAAAGATCGCGGCATTCGGATCAGCCGATGCCGGACGCGAGTCTATCGCCCGCTTCCGCGCCGCCGGCGTCACGCATCCGGTGGTGTTTCCTATAGGACCGTCGGCAACCTATGCGCGCGATTACACCAACACGATGCGCGCGGTGGCCGGCGCGTAACTGCCCGCTCAGCGACCCTTATAGACCGGCTTGCGCTTCTCCATAAATGCGCGCGGGCCTTCTTTCGCGTCCTCGGAGCGCATCACTTCGCGCGCGCATTCGTTTTCGATTTTGAATGCTTCTTCGAGCGGACGCCCGGAGGTGCGCCGCACCGCCTCTTTGATCTTGCGCACCGCGAGCGGCCCGTTGGCGGCAATCGTCGCCGCCAGTTCCTCGGCCTTCTCCATCAGCCGGTCCTGCGCGACGACATAATTGACCAGCCCGAGCCGCCACGCCTCCTGCGCATCGATTCGATTTCCGGTCAGCAGAATCTCCATCGCCTTGCAGTAAGGAATCTGCCGCTGCAAGCGCGCAAGCGATCCCGCCGCCGGTATGATCGCCCACTTTACTTCCTGCAAGCCGAAACTGGAGTTGTCCGACGCGACGCGCAGATCGGTCGCCTGGACGAGCTCCATCCCGCCCGCGATACAGAAGCCGTTAACCGCCGCGATGACCGGTTTATCGAGATCGAAATTCCTGAGCAACGCGATATCGCCGAGCTTGCGGTTCGCGAGCAGCTTTTCGTCCCATTCATCGGCCGCCTTGCGCGCGCCGGTGAAGAGCGGAATCAGCTTGCCCAGATCGGCGCCGGCCGAGAACGCGACCTTGCCGGCGCCCGTGATGATCGCGGCGCGGATATCGTCGTCATCATTGATCCGCGACCACGCTTCGCCCAGCCGCACTATCGTCTCGGGATTGAACGAGTTGTGAACCTCGGGCCGGTTGAGCGTCAGGTAGGCAATATGATTGCGCGTCTCGAAATTTACTGCTGGCATCGTGAGCTCCTGGTGTTGCGATATACTCAGGCGGCGCGCGGCGACCTTAGCACGTGCCCGCCTTTACCGGCCACTTCCGCGCCGGTTATCATCACGAAAGATTGGATCCGCTTCGCAGTGGAGTTTATGTGCTGATAATCGGCGCGAGCAGGAACCAGGTTGGCTAACCCGCCCGACATTGCGGCGGCAATCACGCCTCCGCCAATTGCGGAAATCGCATTCGCCAAGCCCGCGCAGCTAGCCTCGCGCGATGTCTTCCGGCTGCTCGCCCGCGCGTGGCCGTTCATCCGGCCCTATCGCCGTCATCTGCTGTTCCTGTTCCTGATGATGATCCCGGCGCTCCCCGTGGGACTCTTCGCGCTGGAAATGATCCGCGTATTCTTCGACGTGATCGGACATGGCAAGACCCTGACCGGAGCCGAAGCGTGGATGCTTGGGGTCTCGGTTAGCGCGCCGCGCGAAGTAATCTTGTGGCACGGATGTATCGCTGCTGCGGCCGCGGCGTCGATCGCGATTCCATATATCTCGTTCATGCTCGGCTACAGCGTCTGGATCCTGCAGCGGATCTCGAATCTGTTCCGGGTCAACCTCTATGCGCGCCTGCAGGAGCTCAGCCTGCGGTTTCATTCCGAAGAAAAAATCGGCGACGCGATCTTCAGGATGTTCCAGGACTCAGCCGCGATTCCGCAAGTGATCGACGGCCTGGTTATCGAGCCGATTCGCTTCCTGCCGTATGCGCTTGCCAATTTCGTGTGGTTGTTCATGTTCAACGGCACGATGGGATGTATCGCCCTCGCGCTGCTGCCAATCGATTTCGCGCTGGCCTGGTTCTACGGCAATCATCTGCGGCCCGCGTTCCGCGCGGAACGCGAAACTTCGTCGCTGGCGACTTCGCGAATCGAGGAAACGCTCGCATCGATCAAGGCGGTGAAGGCCTTCGGGCAGGAGGAATTCGAGAGCGGCCGCTACGCCACGGACAATTGGAATTCGTTCGTCGCTGCACGGCGCGCGCGCCTGATGATCGCGCGCTATCGCGTATGGACCAACACCACGCGCGGAATTGCCTATGTCGCGGCGCTTTATCTCGGTGCGCGCGAGGTGCTGGGCGGAGGAACCGCGGGCTTCGTTCGCGCCGCCGTCTCTCTGGGCTTCTTTCAAGGCTCGCTTCGCGTTTTCGCGGGTATGAGCAACCGGATGCGCGGGCTTGCGAACCGCTGGGGCGGCCTGCAGGACGTCGCAGTCGCGATGTCGCGCGTACTCGAGCTGATTGCGATGCCGTCCGAAGAGCAAATCCGCAGCGGCGATCTCATCCCAGCCCCGGCGGCGAGTTCGCTCGCCTTTCAGCACGTGAGCTTCGCCTACGAACCGGGCGCGCCTGTTCTGTCCGATGTTACCTTTGAAGCGCGCGCGGGCGAGATCACCGCGCTTGCCGGTCCGAGCGGTGCGGGCAAGAGCACGATCATCGCGATGCTTCTGCGGTTCTACGAACCGTCTGCCGGCGAGATCACGCTCGACGGCACCCCGATTCACCAGTTCGATCTGATCGCATGGCGAGGAATTCTGTCCGTCGCGTTGCAGGAGAACCCGCTCTTCACCGCCAGTGTCCGCGACAACGTCGCCTATGGGCGCGTCGATGCGACCGAAGCGCAAATTGCCACGGCGATTGAGCGCGCGGGTCTTGCGGATTTTGTGCGCTCGCTCCCCTCCGGACTCGCGACCATGCTGGGCGAGAAGGGGGCGAAGCTATCCACCGGGCAGGCGCAGCGTATCGGCCTGGCGCGCGCACTGCTGCGCGATGCGCCGATCCTGATGCTCGACGAACCCACCTCAGCGCTGGATGTCGCGACGGAAGATTCGGTAATGCGCGGGCTGCGCGACTGGATCGCCGAGCAGCCGCGCCGCATGGCGATCGTCGTAACCCATCGACGCACCACCGCGGCGCGCGCGGATCGGTCCTTTCGCATCACTTCCGGCAGAGTGGAAGCGGCGGACGAGCTCGAGCCGGGCCGTGGCGCGGCATCCGAGGTGCGCGGTGGCTAGCATCCTCGTGCGCAATCCCGCGCCGGACAACGGCGCGCACGGCGATACGCGCAAGAGCCATCTCTACGCGGGCGAGCGCAACTCGATCGGTCCGGCCGCCGCCGCGCGCCTGCTCATCAAGAGCTGGCCATTTATCGCCAAGCATCGCGGACTCGTCTATCTGAAATGCGCGCTCGCGTTTGTCTCGCTGGTCTTCTTTCTGCTCACGCCGTGGCCGCTCAAAATCGTTATCGACAATGTGATCGATGCGCGTCCGCTGAGCGGATTGCCCGCAAAACTTCTTTTGCCGCTGGCGGGGACCGACCGGATCGCGTTGCTGTTCGTGGTCTGCGCATTTCTTTTCTTCGCCGCAATCGCGATCGGAATGGTGGGTGACCGGGCCGACCCACTTGGCACCGGGGTCGAGAGCGAGGGCCTCGATCAGGCCGGCTTTACGCAAAACGCCGCGAACAACGGATGGAGCCTGTGGAACGGCCTGTTCGGCTACTATGAAGCCCTGGTCACTCTCGATCTCACTCAGCGCATCAACCAGGGCGTGCGCACCGCGATCTATCAGCGCTTTATGCGCTCGCCGCTCGGGTTGTACTCGGACCAGAAAGTCGGCGACGCGGTTTTTCGCGTGATGCACGACAGCGCGTCGATCGGCGCGGTCCTGTACACCGCCGTGCTCGCGCCGCTGATGTCGATCGTGATGTTCGTGCTGGCGCTGATTGTGTTGTGGGCGCAGTTTCCCGCCGAAAGGATTATCCCGATTCTTGCCGCCCTGATGCTTCCGGCGGTCGCGATAGGCGCCACCATCTTCGGACGCATCCTGCGCGATCAGAGCCAGGACATGCGCGAGCGCGGCAGCGACGTGATGGCCGCATTCGAAGAACGCCTTGCGCAAGTCAGCTTGATCAAGGCATTCGGCACCGAGAATCGCGAAGCCGCCACCGTCGATTCCGCGAGCTGGAGCTCCTATCGTTCCACGCTCAAGATGCTGGCGATCGCGATCGCGCTGGGGATCGTGCTGGTGCCGCTTACCGGCGCGCTTATCGTGGGTTCGATTTATTACCTGATGATGCAGGTAATTCACGGCGCGATGACGCTGGGCGACGTCGTCCTGTTGCTGAGTTACGGGGGGATGCTGTCGCGTCCGGCGGCTACGATCGGCGGTACTTGGGCCGCGGTGCAGCCCGCGGTCGCGGGCTTGCGCCGCGTGCATAGTGTGCTCGACGGATTGGCCGAAACAGCGCCGCCGCCGGCCGGAAGCCGGGCGCCGCTATCAATTGGAGAAATTGCGTTCAGAGAAGTCGCGGTGGGCTATTCGATCGCGCAGCCCGTACTGCAAAACGTCTCGTTCACGCTGCGCTCCGGTGAAATGATCGCGATCGCGGGTCCCAGCGGCGCCGGCAAGACCACGCTCATCCTGTCAATTCCGAGATTCATCGAAATTGCGGCAGGCGCGATTCTGCTCGATGGAACCACCGCCGCGGCATTCGCACCCGGCACGATTCGCAGCCGAATCGGTTTCGTCTTTCAGCAAGAGGCGCTCTTTTCAGAATCGATCGCCGACAATATCCGCTACGGCCATCGCGACGCGAGCGATGCGGAGGTTCGCACCGCCGCGACGCTCGCGGGTGCGGCGGAGTTTATCGGCCGCCTGCCTGACGGTTATGCGACGATGCTCGGGCGGCGCGGAGCGCGGCTCTCGGTCGGCCAGAAGCAGCGCATCGCGATCGCGCGCGCGATCCTGCGCAGTCCCGGCGTGCTGATTCTCGACGAACCCACCGCGCCGCTGGACGCTGCCAGTGAGACCGGGCTCATGGCGACGCTGCGCGAGCTCGCGCGAACACGAATCGTGATAATCGTCGCACATCGCCCGCACACGCTTGCCGCGTGCGACCGTGTGATTTTCGTAAATGACGGAACCGTCGGCGGCATCGGCACCCACGCGGCGCTGCTCGAATCGTCGCCGGCATATCGCGCCTGCCTGGCGATGACCGAATCTGAAATTCACGCCTGACCACGCGCTTCCAACGTCACGCGCGCGGCGAAATAATGGTTTCAGCCCGTCCGCAAGGAGGCCTCGCGATGGCGCAATATCAGCATTACATCGGCGGCAAGAACGTCGATTCGCCCGAGCACTACGATATTCTCTACCCTTATACCGGTGAGAAAGTCGGCACCGTCGCACGCGCCGGCGACGCCGAAATGGAAGCCGCGATCGCCGCGGCGACACGCGCCTTTGCCGCGACGCGAAAACTTTCGCGCGCTGAAGGCGCCGCTATCCTGCAGGCAGTCAGCCGCGGAGTTGCCGAACGCCGCGTCGAGTTTGAACGCGCGATCACGATGGAAACCGGCAAACCCATCGATTACTCGCGCGGCGAGGTGAGCCGCTCGATTGGCGTATTCGCGCTTGCCGCCGAAGAGGCCAAACGTTTCGGCGGCAGGTACGAGCCGCTCGACCTGGATCCGTTGCATCCGGGCGCGGTCGGAATTGTCGAGCGGTTTCCGCTCGGTCCGATCGCGGCGATCACGCCGTTTAATTTTCCGCTGAGCCTCGTAACGCACAAAGTCGCCCCCGCGATCGCCACCGGAAACACGCTCATTGTCAAACCTCCGCCGATGTGTCCCGGTCCCGCGCTGATGCTGGCGGAAATTGCTTCCGCCGCGGGTCTGCCGGCCGGGGCGCTCAACGTGATTTCCGCCGATCCTCCGGTAGCCGAGCGGCTTGCGACCGACGACCGGATCCGGATGCTGAGCTTCACCGGCAGCGCGCGGGTGGGATGGGCGCTGAAGGCGAAAACCAAGCGCCAACGCGTCGCACTGGAGATGGGCGGCAACGGCGGATTGATTGTGGATGAGACTGCGGACGTCGCTCGAGCCGCGTCACGCGCCGCTCGCGGCGCATTCGTTCACGCCGGCCAGGTCTGCCTGTCGGTTCAGAGGATCTTTGCGCATCGCGACGTGTACCGCGAGTTCCTGAAACATTTCGTTGCTGAAACTGAAAAGCTCGGCGTAGGCGATCCGGCCAATGATCACACAATCGTCGGGCCGCTGATCACACCCGCCGCCGCCGACCGCG
This sequence comes from Binataceae bacterium (SeqCode), assembly GCA_050736695.1. Taxonomy (GTDB): domain Bacteria; phylum Desulfobacterota; class Binatia; order Binatales; family Binataceae; genus JBARDN01. The sequence continues at coordinate 10,073 of JBOHWH010000162.1, forward strand.
TGATGGAATGGATCGCCGAGGCTGCACACGCGGGCGCTGGAATTCTTACCGGAAACCGGCGCGAGAAATCCGTCGTGTGGCCGACGATCGTCGAGCTCGGCGATCGCAAGTTGCATAAGTTGCGCGTGTGGTGCGAGGAAGTCTTTGGCCCGGTCGCAACCGTCGAGCCGATCGATTCGTTCGAGGAAGGAATCGCGCTCACCAACGATTCGCCTTACGGACTGCAGGCGGGAGTGTTCACCAACAACCTCGAGCGCGCGTTCACTGCCTTTCGCGAAATCGAAGCCGGCGCCGTGATCATCGGCGACACCGGAGTCTTCCGCGTCGATACCTATCCGTTCGGCGGCGTGAAAAGCTCCGGATTCGGACGCGAGGGTCTGCGCTATGCGATGCAGGAAATGACGGAGCCGCGGATGCTCGTGCTGAACATCGCGCGACACAAATAACCGGATTCAGGCTCCCAGAGCCGATGCGGACGCCAGGGGCGGCATCGCTTCGTTCCCCTCCGGCTTCGGGCGTCTGTTGACAAGACGGCGGCCCCACGCCTTGGCGATGCGCGCGAGAATTGCGCCGTCGAGCAGCGCCGACGCGGGACGCACCATGTGCACCACTTCGGCCAGACGGTCGCCAATCACGGGGTCGTCGTTCCCAACCTCGAGCATCTTGCCGATCACGCGATTGAGCGCGCGCGCCATGAGCGGCGGACGGCGTCCCTCGGTCGCGGAGAAATTGAAATCCGCGCCGGTCGCGAGCCCCCACGGCTCTTTCTGGAACGCCGCGATCCGTTTGAAGAACTCGCGCGGCAAAGCCGCATCGGCGGCGCCGCGCTCGCTCAAGCAATCGCGCAGAATCAGCGCCTCAAGCGCGGCCGAAGTCATTCCCTGCCCATAGACCGGATTGAACGCGCAGGTCGCGTCGCCGAGCGCGATAAATCCGTCCAGGCGCGCGTTCCATTTGTCGTAATGCCGCCACCGATTCGCCATCTGCCGGTACGAGTACACGTTCGACATCGGCTCGGCGAGCGCAACTTCCTCAGCGATAATCGGGCTGCGCAGCTTGCTCAGTTGCGCGGTGAAACCTTCTTCATCGCTCGGCGGATACTTGCCGCCCCATCCCGCGAGTGTGACGATGAAGCGTTCGCCCTCGACCGGGAACAGCACGCCTGCTTCGGCCGCGTCATCACCCGTCGGTTCGATCCATATGCCCTTCCACCACCACTGCGGCGGACGCCGCGAAGGGCTCGGCGCTTTGTACCATCGTGAGGCGTAGCCGGTGTGCGAATCGACGATCTCTTCTTCCGGTGCGGGCAGGCCGAGCTCGCGAATCCATCCGGGAATTTTGGTTGCGCGTCCGCTCGCGTCGACTACCAGGTCGCCAGTGAGGATAAACTCCGGACGGCCGTCGCGTGGAATGACGCGCAGTCCGGAAACGCGTAGCGCGTCACCGCGCTCGATCTTAAAGGCAGCCGCATCGGCGCGCTCGACTAGCTCAACGTTCGGAATCTTGCGCAGCAGGCCGCGCACGGTCTCTTCCATCAGGACGCGGCTCGCGAACAGCGTAACGATCGAATTTGGCTGCCGCCGGCCCCATCCGTCGCGCCGCAGCACCGCGAAATCGAGTCCAAAGTTGATGTCGATCGCACCGTGCTCGAGCATCGCGCGGTCGAAGCCCGGGAAAAGATGCTCGAGCTCGCGCCGCCCGCGCATCAGCAATGCATGTACGTGGCGGCTCTGCGGAACGCCGGGCCGCTCATGCGCTCCCGCTGGATAAGCATCGCGATCGACGACAGTTACGCGCGTGAAAAACTCGCTCAGAACGCGCGCGGCGCAAAGTCCCGCCATGCTGCCGCCAATAACAATCGCATGTTCATTCGCCATTGCAGTCCTCGTTTTTCGCGCGCGGCGGTCAGACCGGCGCGCGCCGTGATTTCTTCTCGCTGATCCCGTGCAGGATGACGTCGAGCGCCTGTGCGACGGCGGCCTCGATATCGAATCGCGAGCCCTTCCGCACCCAGGCATATATAAATCCGAAAAACGCGGCGCACGCCGAAAGCGCCGCAACGGTGGGTTCGATACGCGAGCGAAACTCGCCGCTTTGCTGTCCGCGCCGGATTACCGCCGCGAACAACAGAATCATGTCGCTGGTCTGCTCGTCGTTGCGGCTCCGCAGCGGCGGACGCATCAAGACCTCGCGCACGACCAGCCGGACGACGTCGGGGTGCCGCGCCGCCATTTCTCCGAGCATCTTGAAAGCCGCGCGCAAGGCGGCAGTTGCGCCGCCGCGACGGTCCCGAAGCATCGCGGCGATTTCCTGGTTCGCGCGATGACCGTATTCGGCCAGCACCGCTTCCTTGGCCGGGAAATGCAGGAAAAACGTGGCGCGGGCGACGTCAGCCGCCTCGCAGATATCCTCGATCGTAACTGCGTCGAAACCGCGGCGAATGAAAAGCGCAATCGCGGCCTCATAGATCTCGCCGCGGGTGCGTTCCTTCTTGCGGACACGCCGCGATTGCGGAATCGCAGGGAGCGAAGCTCGCCGCGCGGCGGAGGTTCTATCGATGGATGCGAGCATATGACTATACTCCAGTCTATTAATTGATGACGTTCGGAAGCAAGCGCGTCGCCGGCGGCGCGACTCGCACCGGACCCGGACTGCACATAAAATGGGCAGCGGCGATGCACTGGGAATGTTTCACGTGAAACATCGGATGGCTAAATCGGACGAAAAATCAGGAGCGGAACGCGGCGAGCGCATCGTAATCGATTTCGACATGCTGCGCTCGTTCGGTGGGCGTAATTTTCGCGACCTCGGCGGTCATCCCGCCGGTGACGGCGCCCACGTCCGCCGCGCGCGTATCTATCGCTCGGCGCATCTGGCCGAGGTTCCCGCGGGAAATCCGCTGCGCCAGATCGAGCTCAAGACCCTGGTCACATTGCAGAGCAATCCGGAGGTGCGGCACCTCGGCCGGCCGCATCAGGCGATCATGGAAGGCGTCCGATGGGAGCATATTCCGATGGGCGACGAATGGTTTACCGAGCGCGGCTATGAGCGGACAAAAACCGAACCCGGGCAGGAGCACTACTCGCTGGTGATGCACTTCCGGAACGACTGGCGGCGTTTTTTCAAGCTGCTGGCCGAGCGTGCCGTCTATCCCCTGCTCTTCCATTGCTCGGCCGGGCGCGACAGGACGGGGGTCGCGGCGGCGATGATCCTGGCGACGCTCGGGGTCGAACGTCAGTTGATCATCGACGATTTTCTGGCGAGCAATGCGACATTTCCGAATGTTCCGCTCGCCGCCGCGCAGCTTCATCCGGTGTTCGATTTGATCGACGAGAAAGGCGGTGTGGACGGCTTCATGCGCGAAGTTATCGGCATCAGCGCCGCGGACCTCGCGGCGATTCGCGGCGGCCTGCTCGAGGCGTGAGAGCGCTACGCGGGCAGGTAGCCCTCGCGCAGAAGGGACTTTGCGATAATCATCCGCAGCACCTCGCTGGTGCCCTCTCCGATTTCAGTGAGCTTCGCGTCGCGCATGTAACGCTCGACCGGAAAATCGGTGACGTAACCGTAGCCGCCGTGAATCTGGACTGCCTTGATCGTTGACCACATCGCGGTTTCCGACGCGAACAACTTCGCCATCGCGGCCTCGCGCGCGTACGGTTTCCCGGCATCCTTGAGCGCGGCGGCGCGGCAAATCAGCACCCATGAGGCTTCGATCCGTGTCGCCATGTCGGCGAACATCCACTGGATCGCCTGAAAGTCCGCGATCCGGCTGTTGAACTGGCGGCGCTCGAGCGCGTAGGCGCGCGCTTCCTCGAATGCGCCGCGCGCGATTCCCGCCGCAAAGCCGGCGATTCCGATGCGCCCGCCCTCGAGGATTTTGAGCGTCTGCCGGTAGCCCGCGCCGAGCTCTCCAATCAGATTGCGCGCGGGAATCGTGACGTTTTCGAAAATTACTTCGGCCGTGTCGGACGCGTGCAGGCCGAGCTTCTCAATTTTTCTGCCGTTCGATAATCCCGCCGTGCCGCGATCGACAATAAACGCGGACACGCCGTCGCGTCCCTTCGCGGGATCGGTCACCGCCATCACCACGTAAACGTCGCCGACGGTGCCGTTGGTGATAAACATCTTCGAGCCATTAATCTGAAAATTATCGCCCGTGCGAATCGCGCGGGTTTTCATCGCGGCCGCGTCTGAGCCTGAGCTCGGCTCGGTCAGGCACCAGGCGCCGAGCTTCTTCGCCGCCAGCATTTCGGGGACGTATCTGTCGCGATGCTCGTCGCTGGCGAACGCCGCAATGTGCCCGGCCGAGAGCGACATGTGCGCGGCGCAAGTCAGTCCGATCGATGCGTCGTAGCGCGACAGCCCCTCGACGACGAGCACCTGCGAAAGCGTGCCTGCCGCGCCGCCGCCCCATTTCTCGGGAAACGCGACGCCGAGAAATCCGAGAGCGCCGAGTTTTTGGATCACCCGGCGCGGAAAAGTCTCGTGCTTGTCCCACTCGGACGCGAATGGCTTTATCTCGCGCTCGGCGAACGCGGCCAGCGTGTCGCGAATACGTTGCTGCTCTTCAGTAAGATCGAAATCCACGCGGCCTACTGCCTTGGGCTCACATTCTCGCGAACCCATTTGACGATATCTTCGGTGGACGCGCCCGGTGTGAAAATCTGGCGCACGCCCGATTGCTTGAGCTTCACCGCATCCTCGTCGGGGATTATTCCGCCGCCGAAAACCGCAACGTCGCCGGCGCCGCGCTCTCTCAACAGGCGCAGCACTTCGGGGAACAGCGTCATGTGCGCGCCCGACAGCACCGACAGGCCCACGGCGTCGACGTCTTCCTGCACGGCGGCCTGCGCGATCATTTCAGGCGTCTGATGCAGGCCCGTGTAGATCACCTCGAAGCCGCCGTCGCGCAGCGCGCGCGCGATAATCTTGGCGCCGCGATCGTGTCCGTCGAGACCGGGCTTCGCCACCAGAATTCTGAGTCTCTTTTCTGCCATCGTTTAGATCCAGCCCGGGTCGGTGTACATGCCGAACTCGGTGCGGAAGATATCGCTGATTTCGCCGACGGTCGCCTCGCCGCGCACCGCATCGCAGATCGGTTCCATCAGGTTTTCACCCGAGCGGCAGGCCTCGGACACTCGTGCGAGCGCGGCGTTGAGCACAGCGGCATTGCGCTCGCGTTTCATTTTGCGCACGCGATGCACCTGCTTCTCTTCGATCGCGGGATCGATCTTGAGCGTCTCGATCGGAATTTCCTCGGGTATCGAATACTTGCCGACGCCGACGATGGTCTTTTCGCCCTTTTCGAGCTGGCGCTGGTAGTGAAACGCCGCTTCGGCGATTTCGCGCTGCGGATAGCCGGTCTCAACCGCCGCCAGCATCCCGCCCATCGCATCGATTTTACCGATGTAGTCCATCGCCTCGCGCTCGATTCGATCGGTCAGCGCCTCGATCGCGTAGCTGCCGCCGAGCGGATCGATTGTGTTGGTAACTCCGGTTTCCTCGGCGATAATCTGCTGCGTGCGTAGCGCAACCATCACCGCCTGCTCGGTCGGAAGCGCCAGCGTTTCGTCCATCGAGTTGGTATGGAGCGATTGCACGCCGCCAAGAACACCGGCCAGCGCCTGAATCGCAACGCGCACGACATTGTTGGTCGGCTGCTGCGCGGTGAGCGAGGCCCCGGCGGTCTGCGCATGCGTGCGCAGCATCATCGAGCGCGGGTTCTTCGCGCCGAAGCGATCCTTCATCAGGCGCGCCCACATCCGGCGCGCGGCGCGCAGCTTGGCCACTTCTTCGAGAAAATCGTTGTGGATATTCCAGAAGAACGAAAGCCGCGGCGCGAAGTCGTCAACCTGAAGCCCGCGCTTGACCGCTTCTTCGACGTAGCAAAGCCCGTCGGCGATCGTGAATGCGAGTTCCTGCACGGCGGTCGAGCCCGCCTCCCGAATATGGTAGCCGCTGATCGACACGGCGTGCCATCGCGGCGCCTTGTTCGCGCAGAACTCGATCATGTCGGTCACCACGCGCATCGCGGGACGCGGCGGGCAGATCCATTCTTTCTGCGCGATATATTCCTTGAGCATGTCGTTCTGTATCGTGCCGCCGACGCGATCCCACGGAATCCCGGCGCGCTCGGCGACGACCAGATACATCGCGAGCAGGATCGACGCCGAGCAGTTCACCGTCATCGAGGTGGTGACCTTGTCGAGCGGAATTTTGTCGAACAGGCGGACCATGTCGTGGATCGTACTGACCGAAACGCCTTCGCGTCCGACTTCGCCCTGTGCGCGTTCGTGGTCGGCGTCGTAGCCCATCAGCGTCGGCATATCGAACGCGGTCGAAAGACCGTCCTGACCCTGCTTCAGCAGGTAATGGAACCGCGCGTTGGTGTCTTCGGCCAGGCCGAAGCCCGCGAACTGGCGCATCGTCCAGAATCGCCCGCGATACATCGAGCCGTACACGCCGCGGGTGTACGGAAACTCGCCTGGATTTCCGAGCGCGGTGTCATAGTCGCCGCGCACGTCTTCCGGCGTGTAGAGCGGTTCGATCTCCATGTCGGAGACGGTCGAGAAACGCGCGGGCCGTTCGGCGGCCTGCTTGAAAGTAGTTTCGAGCCAGTCTTTTTTCGAGCTCACGATATCCTCACCGGTTCAGCGCCCCAGCACCTGACCCGCGATAACCAGACGCTGAATCTCCGACGTGCCTTCGTAAATTTCCGTGATCTTCGCGTCGCGAAAATAGCGCTCGACCTTGAACTCGCGCGTGTAGCCGTAGCCGCCATGAATCTGGATCGCTTCGGTCGCGGCGTTCATCGCGGTCTCGGCGGCAAACAGCTTCGCCATCGCCGATTCCTTGGTACACGGCTTGCCCGCATCCTTCAGCGCCGCGGCGCGCAACGTCAGCAGCCGGGCCGCATCGAGGGCGAGCGCCATGTCGGCAAGCTTGAACTGGATCGCCTGATGCTGCGCAATCGGACGGCCGAAAGTCTGCCGCTCCTGCGCGTATTTGAGCGACGCTTCGAGCGCGGCGCGACCGATTCCGATTGCCTGCGCCGCGATTCCGATTCGTCCGCCGTCGAGCGTCTTCATCGCGACCTTGAAGCCTTCGCCCTCGCCCATCAGCAGATTCTCGCGCGGCACGCGCATGTCGGTGAAACTCAGTTGCGCTGAGTGCGCGCCGTGAATGCCCATTTTATCTTCCACGCGCGTCACCGCCCATCCGGGTGAGCTGGTCTCGACCGCGAACGCGCTGATTCCGTGATGGCCCCTGTCGGGCGCGGTCATCGCGAACACGACCGCCACGCCGGCTTGGGGCGCGTTGGTGATAAAATTTTTGGTCCCGTTAATAACGTAGCTGTCGCCGTCGAGGATCGCGCGAGTCTTCTGACCAGCGGCGTCGGAGCCCGCTTGCGGCTCCGTGAGCGCGAAGCATCCGAGCCATTCGCCCGTGGCCATCTTCGGCAGAAACTGCGCTTTCATCTTGTCGCTGCCCAGTCCGAGAATCGGCCACGAAGCGAGCGAGCAATGCGCCGAGACGATCACGGCGGTGGAAGCGCAGGCGACGGCCAACTCCTCGACGACCACTGCGTACGCGACCTGGTCGAGTCCGGCGCCGCCGAATGTCTCCGGGATAAAGGTGCCGAGGATTCCGAGCCGTCCGAGCTCGCCGATTGCAGCGGCGGGAAATTGATGCGTGCGGTCGCATTCGACGCCGATCGTTTCGAGCTTTTCGCGCGCGAAGCGGCGCGCGGTGTCACGCGCGGCGGACTGCGCGGAAGTCAGTTCCAGATCCATCGATCCAGTTTTAGCCTAGAAGTCCCGCACGGTCGATAGAAGGCGGCGCGGGATTGGAACGAGCGCTCAGAGCATTAGTTCCGTGTAACATGCGGATTGTTTTTCTTCAGCGATGCTTCCACAGCGCCGGGCGCTTGGCGACGAATGCCGAGGTGCCCTCGACCCGATCTTCGCTGGCGAACACAACTGCGAACGCCTCCTGCTCGAAGCGCAACCCCGCGTCTTCCTCCATCGTGGAGGCCGCGCGCAGAGCGGCCTTTGCCTGACGCAGCGCAAACCCGGATTTGGAGACGAGCTTGTCGGCGAGCGCGCGGGTGGCCGCCATAAGCTGGTCAGGTGCGACGACCTGGACTGCGAGCCCCAGCGCGAGCGCGGCCTTCGCGTCGAGCATATCGCCGGTCATGATCAACTCGCGCGCTTTGGCATGACCGATACGATGCGCCAGCCGCTGGGTGCCGCCGAAACCGGGAATCAATCCGAGATTGATCTCGGGCTGGCCGAAACGCGCCTTCTCGCTGGCGATAATCAGATCGCAGGCGAGGGCCAGTTCGGTGCCGCCGCCGAGCGCGAATCCGTTGACCGCGGCGATCACCGGAAGCGGCAGATCTTCGAGACTGGAGAGCGTGCGATGCCCCAGGCGGGAGAATTCGAGGCCGTCGGCCGGCGACATTTTCGCCATCGCGGCAATATCCGCGCCGGCGACGAACGCGCGGTCGCCCGCGCCGGTGATGATCAGCACGCGCACGGAAGAGTCGTGGCGAATATCGCGGATCACGCGCGTAATGTCTTCGAGGACCTCGCGATTGAGCGCGTTCAGCGCAGCCGGGCGATTTATCGTAAGGGTCGAGATGGGAGCTTGATCAAAGATAACGTTCGTCAGTTCCATCGGATGGCTACCTTCCCCGGAGTGAATTCTTTTTGGTCAAGCGCGCGGGTCGATACCGAGACGCGTCATCACTTCGCGCAGCACCTGATCGACGGTTATGAAATCAGTCGCCGAGGTAAAGAGCTGGCATCCGCGCTGTCCCTCGGGCAGCTCGACCACGTGCGAGACCGCCGCCATGTTTACCAGCACGGTCTTTCCGCCGATCGTAAATTGAGTCCACATTCAGCTTTTTTCCTCGCGCGCAAGATCGGCGGTTGCGATACTACTCCTGCGTTCCCACCTTGGCCGCCGCCTCGGCGCCTCCGCTCCCTATACACATCCCCGTCTGATGCAACCACTGACGATCGCTGTCTACCAGCGCCGCTCTAGTCGCAGGATACGCGTATACGACTTTTTTCTGCGCCATATTGATACTGCAATTCACATCAATTCGGGCCCCGCTCGGCAAGTTCAGGTATGCCGTGGTTTCCGCGGTCGAGTTGCTATTTTGTGAGTAATAGCTATTGAACAGGCTGCCGTTCATCCATCCACCCGAACCGAACGCCTGGAGCATGGAGTTCTGGCAAACGCGGCTCGCGTTCAAGTCACAACCAATCTTCGAATTCACCTTCTGCGGCGATGCACCCGAACCACACGCCGACGCGGCGATCGCGAATGCGGCCACAATCGCCAGCCTGGCAGTGGCGCGAGTGAAGCAGTGATGGTTCATCTCACCGGCTCGCGGTCCTATTCCTGGCCGCGAATCTTGGGCATCTGCTCGGCGGCAGCAGCGCCTCCGGTGCAAATTCCGGTCTGCCGCATCCATTGGCGGTCGCTTTCGGAAACGGTGCCACTGGAAGTCGGGTAGGCGTATATCACCTGCTTCTTACCGTAGTTCACCTGGCACTGGACATCGACCTCGGAGCCGCCGGGCGCCTTGATCGGCACCATCACCCAGGTCGTCGCGGGGCTGTTCTGCGTGATGTAACTTTGATTGCTGGTGGTGAAGCTCCCGGTGTCTAGCGGGTGAAGCATCATATCCTGACAGACCTTGTTGGAATCGACTTGGCAGCCGATCTTGGCTTCGTTCTGCTGGGCATTGCCTGCCGCGCTGCAGCCGGCCATACAAATACCCAGTAGCAAGACCCCTGTGATTGATTTGATCGATCTATATTTCATGACTCGGCTTCCCTTTTTCGGATCCGCTTGACGACTAGTACTCCGGCTTGAAATCGAAATGATGAATTGCTTCGATAAAGCGCGCGGTGCGCGTCTTCGAACGCATCACGACGCTGTTGGTCATCGCGCCGCCCGAGAAAAATCGCACTCCGCGCAGATAGTCGCCGGTGGTAACTCCCGTCGCGGCGAACATCACGTTGTCGCCCGCCAGCTCTTCGAGCGTGTAGCGGCGCTTCAGATCCATAATGCCCATCGCGAGGCACGCCTCGGCCTCCTGTGAATTGCGCGGGGCGAAGCGGCATTGCATCTGACCCCCGACTGAGCGGATCGCGGCGGCGGCGAGCACGCCCTGATGCGCTCCGCCGACACCGATCAGCATATCGATCTCGCTCTCGGGACGGGTGGTTGCAATCGCGGCGGAAAGATCGCCGGCCGAGAGCAGCTTGATCCCCGCGCCCGCGCGCCTGACCTCGTTGATGAGCTTTTCATGGCGCGGGCGATCGAGGATCGCGATGCGCAGATCCTCGACATAAACTTCTATTGCGTCGGCGAGCGCCTTGAGATTTTCAGCCGGCGAGCGATCGAGATCGATCACGCCGCGGCCGACCAGTCCGACCGCGATCTTGTCCATGTAGGTATCGGGGCATCGCAGAATTTTGCCGCGCTCCGAAAGCGCAACGCACGAAAGCGCGTTCGGGCCACCGGTCGCGCAAATGAGCGAGCCTTCCAGCGCGTCCAGCGCGACATCGACTTCAGGCCCGGCGCCGGTACCGACGATTTCGCCCTCGTAGAGGAACTCGGCTTCATCCGCCTTGCCCTCGCCGATGACGATCTTGCCGTCCATCGCGATCGAGTTGAGCGTCGCGCGCATCGCATCCTGCGCGGCGCGGTCCGCGGTACGCTCATCGCCTTTGCCGATAAACCGCGCGGCCGCGAGAGCCGCGGCCTCGGTCGCGCGAGCCACTTCGAGAGCCAGATTGCGTTCCATCGTTCCTCCCGCTTAAGCGTGGTCGAGAACGCCACCCTTTCCCAAGAGCGATTCGATCAATCGGTATCCGTCGCCGACCTCAACCCCGGTGCTTTTACCCGCGTCCTCGGTGTAGCGGCGCGCGGGAGCGTTGGTGCGCCCATACGCCTTCGAGGTCATCAGCGCGAACGGAACCGCCTCCGGCGAATGCGTTTTCATTTTCGACGGCGTCGCGTGATCGGGCTGCAACAGAATCGCAAACTCACCCATCGCGGCCAGCGCCGGGAGCATCGGACCGATAATCAATTCGTCGATTTTTTCGATTGCTTCTTTTTTCAAATCCGCGCGTCCCATGTGGCCAGCCTCGTCGGGCGCTTCGACATGCAGCAGCAGAAAATCGTGCTGCTTCAGCGACTCGAGGCCGTAGCGCGCTTTTGCGCCGTAATCGGTGTCGAGAAATCCGGTCGCGCCCGGAACCTTGATCGGCTGAAGACCCGCAAGCCGCCCGATCCCGTTGACCAGATCGACCGCCGAGATAACCGAGCCGCCGATCCCAAAGCGCTCTTTCAAGGTCGGCACAGCGGGGCGCGTCCCCTGTCCCCAGAACCAGACGGAGGTTGCTTCCGGTTTACCGGCGGCGCGGCGCGCGGCATTCACCGGATGACCGGCAAGGATCGCCGCGGCGCGTTTCATCAGATCGCGCAGACGCTCGGAGCCGTCGCCTTCAGGCAGATGCGCCATCGCGTCCTTGCCGCTGATGTCGTGCGGAGGCGTGAGCCGGGTGGTCGTGACTCCGTCGCGCCAGACCATCAGATGGCGGTAGCTGACGCCGTTGAAAAATTCGATTCCGTTGCCGCCGAGCTCGCGCTTGAGGTCCGCGACGATACTGGCGGCCTCCGGGGTGCTGATATGTCCCGCGGTAAAGTCGCTCATCGCTTGCGCGCCGCCCGCTAAAGGAGCGAGCGAGACCAGGTTCATGCGGAACACGACGTCGCGCGGCCCCATCGCGATTCCCTGGCTCGCCGCCTCGATCGGCGCGCGCCCGGTGTGATAGCGGCGCGGATCGTATCCCAGCATCGACATCGTACCGACGTCGCTGCCGGACGGCATTCCTTTCGGAATCGTCAGGACCAAGCCGAGCGTGCCGCGTGTCGCCAGCAGATCCATGTTGGGCTTGTGCGCGGCATCGAGCGGAGTCTTGCCGCCCAGCTCGTCGCACGGCCAATCGGCCATCCCGTCGCCGTGGATGATTACGTATTTCATGGTCGTGTGCCGCGATGCAGGCAAGCCGCTAACCCTGCTCGACGATTTTCATCACCTTCTTTATATCCGGTTCGAGAATGATCGTGTTGCTGAGATTTTTAAGCGCGGTGTCCGGATCCTTGAGTCCGTGGCCGGTCAGCGTGCAGACGCATACCGAGCCCGGCTTGATCGCACCGGTCGCGCCATACTTTATCAGTCCGGCGACCGAAGCCGCCGAGGCCGGCTCAGCGAAGATACCGCCGAGCGCGATCAGGCGATACGCCGCGAGAATCTCCGCGTCGGTCACAATATCGATGATGCCCTCGGAGTCGTCACGCGCATCGGTCGCGCCCTTCCAGCTCGCCGGATTGCCGATCTTGATCGCGGTCGCGACGGTGTGCGGATCGTCAATCGGATGGCCCATCACGATCGGAGCCGACTCCGCCGCCTGGTAACCCATCATCCGGGGCACGCGCTCGGAGCGTCCCACAGATTTATATTCCCGGTACCCGGCCCAGTAAGCGGTGATATTGCCCGCGTTTCCGACCGGCAAAAAATGATGCGTTGGCGCGTCGCCGAGCGCGTCGCAGATCTCGAACGCCGCGGTCTTTTGCCCGGCGATTCGGTCGGGATTGACGCTATTGACGAGCCGGATTCGCAGCGGTTCGCGTTCGGCCAGATCGCGCACGACTTTTAGACAGATGTCGAAGTTGCCGATTATCTCGAGCACCTTCGCCCCGTGCATCACCGATTGTGAGAGCTTGCCGAGCGCGACCGCGCCCTTGGGAATCAGCACGAAAGCGCGCAGCCCCGCGCGTCCCGCGTAGGCTGCCGCTGACGCCGCGGTGTTGCCGGTCGAGGCGCAGATGACGGCCTTGGCGCCCTCGCCGAGCGCCTTCGAGATTGCCAGCGTCATTCCGCGATCCTTGAACGAGCCGGTCGGATTAGCGCCCTCGAACTTCAAGTAAACCTTGATATTTGGTCCGAGCCGGTCCGCGAGCCGCGGAGCATCGATAAGCGGGGTGTTGCCCTCGTTGAGCGTCACGATCGGAGTGTCGTCGTTAACCGGAAGGAAGCGCCGGTAATACTCGATCAGCCCGGGCCATCGGCCAAGCCGCGGCGGACTATCAGGATATGGTTTCTGCTCCGCCATCGGTTTACAGATTCTCCTCGATCCGGATGAATGCCGGCACGGCGTCCACCATCGATGTACTCTCGATCCGCTTGAGCGCGCGAACCAGGTTGCGTTCGGGCGCGGAATGGGTGCGCATGATCACCGGCACGGTCTTTTTTTCTCCACGGCCCTTCTGGATGACCGAGGCTATTGAAATTCCGTTGCGTCCCAAAAACGACGCGATCGCTCCCAGCACTCCCGGCACGTCGCGCGCCATGAAACGCAGATAGTATTCGCATACCACGTCGTCCATCGGCTTGACACGGGCCCGGCGGATAAGCTCGACGGGATGCCCCAGTGCGTGCGCGCGGCCCGCGCCGCCCGCGCGCCGCTCGCGCGCAATTTCCATGATGTCCGCCAACACCGCGGCCGCACTCGGCATCTGCCCCGCGCCGAAGCCGGAATAGAGCGTGGTGCCCAGCGCCTCGCCGTCGATATAGATCGCGTTGTAGGCGTCGTTGATGCTCGCGAGCACGTGCTCGCGCGGGAGCAGAGTCGGATGCACGCGCGCCTCGATCACACCGCCGTCTTCCTTTGCGATCGCGAGCAGCTTGGTCACGTAGCCAAGCTCGCGCGCATAGACGATGTCGTCCTGAGTAATCTTCGTGATGCCTTCGGTATGCACCTGCGCGGGCTTGAGCATCACACCGAAAGCGAGTGCGGCCAGGAGGCAGAGCTTGTGCGCGGCGTCATGCCCGCCGATATCGAGCGCCGGATCGGGCTCGGCAAGGCCGGCGCGTTGCGCGGCGGCGAGCGCGTCTTTGAACTCGGCGCCGCGCGCGCTCATCGTGGTGAGAATCGAATTGCAGGTCCCATTGACGATTCCGTACACCGCGCGATGCCGGTCGCCGACCAGTCCTTCGCGCAGGATGCGGATAATCGGGATACCGCCGCCGACGCTGGCCTCGAACCCGACCGAGCGTCCGCAGCGCTGCGCCGCGCCGAAGATCTCCGCGCCATGCTCCGCGAGCATCGCCTTGTTCCCGGTCACTACGTCCTTGCCTGCCGCCAGCGCGTTGAGAATCAGGCTGCGGGCCGGTTCGGCGCCGCCGAACAGCTCGACGACGATATCTATATCTTCGCGAACGGCCAGCGCGCCCGAGTCGCGCGTGATGAGCGCGCGGGTGAGACCGAGTGCGCGATCGGGCTTGAGACTGCGGTCGGCAACGCCAGCGAGTTCCAGCGGAGCACCGAGCTTATGCGCATACGCCGCGGCGTTGCGGCGCAGCAGTTTGACTACTCCGCCGCCGACCGTGCCGCATCCGAGCAGGGCTATCCGAATCGGTTTCAAACTCTAACCGTCGTGGGAAATCGCCGCGCGGTTCAGGAG
>JBOHWH010000163.1:0-35223 GCA_050736695.1 Binataceae bacterium (SeqCode)
CATACGACGATTGTGCTTCGGGGCTGGACACGACGAGGGCGGGCATCATTAGATCGATATTGAAATCACCTAACGGCTCGGTACCACGGTTCGTCAGAGTAACCTCAAGGCAATAGTCGTGACGCTCGCCGCTGATACGCTTCTTGGTATAGTCGATATTAATCTCGGCGGAAGAATCCACTGGCTGCGATGCGGCTTTACCCTCCAACTCCGCGAGTGCCGCTGCTTCCGCCTTGGCCTTCCACTCTCGGAGAACCTCGGCTGGATAGCGCTCTGTGTCGTTATCGATCAGTTTTGCGCAGTTCTGGCACAGCCAAATCCCGTTCTCTGCAGACTCGCGCTGCTCCGAAGATAGCGAAAGGTCGTAGCGAGGGCCGCCGAGAGAAGCAGCCGTAATGTGAGCGGCGACTCCGATGTTGATGATCAGAGGCGACGCTGTTCTTGGTCCTGTCGTGAGCTTTCGGCAGGACAGATTCGAGCACCGGACTCCGACGCGCATCGCTAAGCGGTCCCGCGTCTGCCTCGAAAAGTCATCTCGAACCATATTCAACCACGTCCGCCACCGCTGACCTCACTTACAGGTTTACAGGTGCACACACTGCGACTCAATCTCGCGGGCGGTGCGCCAGCCAAACGCGCCGCGAGATCGGTGGTCGGAACAAAAGGGTAGGGTGACGTTTATCAGATGTTTATAGCGACCACGTGCGGGATGGGTGCGAAGCGTAGCCAGATCGTACTCTTTTGCTTCCGGCAAGAGATCCGGCGTTCCCGATCCAGAAGGTCGCGCGGCTGAGAGGATTTTCCAGCGCCAGCACGACGGTCCCCGGCGATAGGACCTCGCTTGACATTCCGACGAAATTTCGTCCTTCCGCTAGTCGGGTAACTTCAGTATGGTCGCACCCGCCACGGCGGGACCTCGCCGTGAATCCTGATTGTCGAAGCTGGGGAGGCTCTTATGCACACGCTTCACGGTCTGGTGTTCAAAATGCTCGCGGTCGCCGGTTTGACTGCGATGCTAGCAGCAGCGATTCCCACCGGCGCCTCCGCGCAGGTCAAGCCCGGAGATTTCATCACCCCGGCCAATGCGTCCAAGGTCAAGGATCTGCTCTCGCCGGGCGAGTACTGGCGGGTGGTCAACGGGATGTCGATGAAAATCGTGCCGACCGGTCGAATCGACTGGCCTCCTCCCTACAAGGAAGCGACCGAGAAATACTCGGCGCAGGTAAGCCTGGCCAAGAACCGGTTGACACTGGTTGGATATGTGGCAGGACAACCGTTTCCATCATCGATGACAACGATCCGGACGTCGCGGCCAAGATCATGTGGAACATGGATTTTCGACCGATGTGGACCGACGACTTCGACGCGCGTTATTTCGGCTGTGTCGAGATCTACGAGAAGCTCGATACTGCGTACAAGGAAATCGACTACCAGCTCATCGGACATTACGGCGCCTATAACGAGGTTGGCCGAACTGAAGTCGAACCTATGCCGACGGACCCCGACTTCGCCATCAGCAATATCATGTTCCGCTGGCGCGCGTTTCCATGGCTATCACCGGCGGAAGTACGTGGCGCAGGCATCGTCGGCTACCGCTACGCCGATCCACACAGGGGCGACGACTCGTGGAGTTACAATCCCGCCTCTCGGCGCGTGCGTCGGTTGGACGAGGCGATCCGCGGCGACGCCACGGGCACCCTTCAGTTCAACCAGGATGACGCCGAGGGCTACAACCCCAAAATCGAAGACTACAACTATCGCTTCCTGGGCGAAAAAACGATGCTGGGTGCGCTGCACGTAGCGCAGGATCCCGGAAACGTCTGCCCCACCGACGGTGGCGGCAGCGTGTGTCCCGCGGAATGGGAGATGCGCCGGGTCTATGTGGTCCAGACCATCGCCAACCCCAAGGTGAACCCCAACGACCTTTATTCCAAGCACATCGTTTACATCGACGCCGAGGCTGATGTCGTCCTTTCGCACGATATGTACGATCGCCAGGGCGAGTTAATGCTCAACTTTACCAACTGGCTGACTTATCGTGATCGGCCGGTGCCGGATGCGAAGATCGCGATCTATCCGTTCAAGCGCCTGTTCCAGGTCAATGGCACCAGCACCAACATCCAGACCGGGCTCTCAAGCTTCTGCGACCTGCCGACGCCAAACGCACCCGAGCACGAATGCTGGTACATCAACATGGGCTCTGTGAGTCGCGCGGACTTCACGCCTGACGCGATGGTAACGGGGGCCGCCGGGGCCGGGCGCTGAGCCGCGAATCTCGGCTACTTCAGAACCGGTCGCTCGCGCTTGTGAGCGGCCGGTTTCGTCTTTTATCCCGGCGCGCAAGCTATCCCTGCAACACTCGCGTTACGAGGAAGATCGCGAGCATGCCGGCGGCGGTGGCTACGCCTACCAGGGGCGAGTCGTGTTCTTTTGCTTCCGGCAGTAGATCGGAGGCGCCGATGTACAGGAACGAGCCGGCGAAGAAGGCCAGCAAGCAGGGCAACAGACCGCTCAGATCTACCAGCATCGTGGCGACTACCCCGAGTAGCGGCGCGATCATATCCAGCGCGAGCCAGAAGGTTGCGCGCCTCACCGGGTTCTTGTGCGCCAGAACTACGGTCACCGTATTGAGGCCGTCGCTAAGATCGTGTGCGATTATTCCGAGCGCGATCAGCAGTCCGACCTTCGGGCTCGTTTGAAAACCAACTCCGATCGCTACGCCGTCCAGGAAGCTGTGCAGGGTCAGCCCGGCCGCCGACAACGCGCCTAG
The DNA here is from genome assembly GCA_050736695.1 of Binataceae bacterium (SeqCode). Lineage (GTDB taxonomy): Bacteria > Desulfobacterota > Binatia > Binatales > Binataceae > JBARDN01. The sequence goes on from JBOHWH010000163.1 coordinate 2,771, forward strand.
TTCCTGCTCGTGCGCGGCGGCGGCGTGGACATGCTCGCGCGACCGGTGCATCGCGGTGTAGCGCTCGAGTCCGAAGAACGCCAGGAAGCCGACCGCGGCGAGCGGGATGCATGAAGCTCCGCCCGGCAGCGCGAAGACCTCCGGCAGGATATCGAACAGGACCACCGCGATTACGGCGCCCGAACTGAAACCCAGCAGCAGATGCAGACGATCGCGAAATCGCAGCGCTGCCAGCCCTCCGAGTCCGGTCGAGATGAAGGTCAGCAGACCAAAGATGATTGGCATGGATCGCATGGATGGTGTGCGGATCTTCGATTGCCGCGATCAGTGGATTTCCTGAATTGGCTGCGCGTCGATTCAATAACGAGTTCATCGAACATGCAAGGTAGGGTACGGCGACGGCGCCACAATTTTTCTGTACAATCCCGCCGACCGTGAGTAGCACCGCGAAAATGCCCGAGCATGAGGGCGTCGTCGAAACTGCCGCTGGTATCGAAGCCGCGCCGCCCCGGACTGTGCTCCTCGCGTGGGCGGTCATCCTGATCCTGGGCGCGATAGATTGGGCCTGATTCACGCACAAGGGCTGGACCTTCGAGGGCTGGATCAACGTCTTCGGCGCCTTGGCATTCCTGCTGGCGATTGGCCTCTTCTATGGACTGACGGACCGCAATCAGCGGCTTGCCGACGCAGGTCACTACGCGGCGCTCTGGATCGCATTCTCAGTCGCAGGGTCGATCTTCACCTACCTGACCGCGACATGGGGGATGCCGCTGTGCGATGCGGCTCTGGCCCGCTTTGATTTGTGGCTTGGTTTCGATTGGTTCGCGTGGCACGCGTTCGTGGCCTCTCATCGCGCGCTTAGAATTCTGTTCGAGGTGGTTTACCAGAGCTTCTTGCCGCAAATCGTTCTTTCAATTCTGTACCTGGCCCACACGAGTCGCACCGATCGCAATTCCGAATTGTTGTGGACCGGCATAATCTCGTTGACGATCACCTCTCTTATAGCGGGATGCGCACCGGCGCTGGGCCCATTTGTGCCGGGCGCGGCGCCCGCGTGGACGACCGTGTTGATCGCTCTCAGGGCGGGCGCCCTTTCGCACTTCACCTTCAACAAACTGGAGGGTGTGATCACGATGCCCTCGTTTCACGCGGTAGTCGCGATTCTCTTGATCTATGCGCATCGCCCGCCGCTCAAGTCTTTCTATCCGATGTTGGTCCTGAACGTTCTGATGCTCGCGTCGGCGCCCGCGCAAGGGAGCCATTACCTTGTCGACGTTGTGGCGGGGATTGTGGTGGCAGTCGTCTCGATTTGGATCGTGCGGACTGCGAGCGCACGTTTTGGCGGACGTCACTACGATCGAAATGTATTGATCGCCTCCTGATTCGACGAGAACCGGTGCGCGCTTGCATCGGCGGGCGCGCTACGCGACGCTTGGCGCGATTCGAAGAGTTGCGCCATGAATCAGGACTCCATCCCCGAACCAATCGCAGAAGGCGCCGAATTCGACCCCGCGCAGGCGCTTGCCAGATTCGATTCTCCGCGTGCGTGGCGGATGGTCGCGGCCGCGTTCGTCGCGATGTTCGCCGTCTATGGAATCGCGTACAGCTTCGGCGCGTTCTTCAAGCCGATGGCGGCGGAGTTCGGCGCCAGCCGCGGCAGCACCTCCGCAGTCTTCTCGCTAACGGTCTTCGTGTGGTGCGTGCTCGGTTGGCCGGCGGGTCATCTGAGCGATCGCTTCGGCCCGCGAATCGTCTTGGCCGGAGGCGCGATCGTGATGGGCGGCGGACTCGTCCTGACCGCATTCATCGATCGGTTATGGATGGGTTATCTGACCTACAGCCTCGGCGTCGGCATCGGCATCGCGACCGCATACGTACCGATGGTTGCGGTCGTCGGCGGATGGTTCCTGCGTAGGCGCAACTCTGCGCTCGGAATCGCGGTGGCGGGAATCGGTTGCGGCACCGTGCTGGTCGCGCCCGCGGCGGCGGCGATGATCGAGCGGCTCGGGTGGCGCGGCACCGACCTGGTTCTCGGGGTGGTCTCGACCGCGACGTTGCTCGCATGCGCCGCGATCATTGAGCGTCCGCCGGTGCACGTGACGCCCGGTACGATCGACGTGCGCGCCGCGGTTCGCACCCCGGCCTTCGGGTATCTGTACCTCAACTCGTTTCTCTCCTCGATGGCGTTGTTCATGCCGTTCGTCTATCTGCCGGCATTCGCGCACGATCACGGCGCGAGCGAGGTCGCGAGCGCCGCGCTGGTCAGCGTCATCGGCGGCGCCAGCGTGATAGGCCGGCTTGGCCTTGGCGCGATCGCCGACCGCATGAGCACAATCCGGCTCTACCAGGCCTGCTTTCTGTTGGTCGCCGCGAGCTTCGCGCTGTGGCTCGTCGGCAATTCGTACGCGACGATGGTGGTGTTCGCGATCGCGATGGGAACCGGTTACGGCGGGTTCGTCGCGCTCTCGCCGGCGGTGCTGGCGGAACTGTTCGGCGTCGCGCGCCTCGGTACGGTGATGGGCATCCTGTACACCAGCGGCGGAGTGGGCGCTCTGCTCGGCCCGCCGATCGCTGGAATGATAATTGACTATACCGGCACCTACCGCTGGGCGATTGCATATTCGCTAGCCGGAGCGCTTGCGTCATTTGCAGTACTACTACCGCTCACGCGTTACGCGGAGCGCGCCGCGCAGAAGGACGCGCCCGCGGATTAAACAGGCGCGGTCCACCCGTCCGCGCGCTTTAACCTTCCGTCTTACAGGACCTTCGTTCAGACCCAGCCGCCGGCCGGGTACGAACAGGCGCTGCCACTCGGCTACATGGTAATAGGTTTCCCGAGCGCGCTGTGACCTGGCGACGGGTTTCGCGATACTGCGATCGTTCGGCTTTGTCCGCCGAATTTGACGAACCTGCGAGCCGCCGTTTTACGGAAGCGCGACTGGTCCGGAAGTGGCGATTTGCATCTTCCAGTTCGATATCTCCTGATACTTCCCGGTGTCTAGCTGGAGGGTAAACTTGATAAGCCTTGCAGCATCCGGTCCATGGCCCTCTTCGCACCGCTGGCGCAGGTAGCAGGGTGGAATACTCTGGTAATAGAGGGTCGCCTGAACTGCGGCAGGAGTACCCGCAATCTGCGCGAGCGCAATCTCATATCGGACCACGCTGCAACCGCATTCTCCCTGATATTCCGGGTCTGCGCGGGTGCCAACCCGGGGCAGTGACCTCCGCGTTTAGTCCCTCGGGATCGCGCCCCTTGCGTTGGAGCCGGTTATCCACGGGCCTCGCGCCATCGTGCCGTGCCAAATATGGCGCAGTAGAAAAAACTCTGTCAATGCTTATCAGAGCAGCCAAGCCCAATCAGGTGCCTGGCTCCATGCGAACTGGCGCGATGCTCGCCGGCGCGTCAGGTGTGAGCCGATTTGCGCCCGGCAAATTGACGCAGGATTCGCCCGCCACGAACAGCCGCGACCCCAAGCGGCATCAGCGCCAGATGCGCGAGCTTGCCGAATGGCAGCCACACAAATAGCAACTCGACACTCAGCAGATGCGCGCTCAGCAGGGCACGGTACGGCGCGGTCAGAGCGGCGCCTCCCACATGCGGGTACGCGAGCATCCCGGTTACTACCGCTGCAAAAACTACAATCCAACTGAAATAGTCGTCGAACGCCGAGAACGCGCTCGGCTCGCGCGCCGAAAATCTGTAGGCCAGCAACGACAGCATCGCCACTATCGTCACAACGCCTGCGAACAACACGACTGCGATCGGCAAGCCCGGCCAACTGATCCCGGTGAGCTCGCGGACCAGCAGGATGTGTGGTACAAAGCCGAGCGTTGCGATGATCAACCCTGCATGCATCGCGTAGCTGTCGAGATGCCACCTTTGTGCGGGAGGGTGAAATCCCTTGCGCGCCCAATAGAGATCGCGCTCGCTTCCACGAGTCACGAAATTGGCTAGCCGCCAGAAAAATCCGAAGACCAGGATAATCAGGGCCCAGTGCAGTCCGGGGCCGCGCGCAAAATCAAGCACGCTCGTCATGGTCTATTCCGTTTGATCGATTGCGTTTGCGGCGGCGAGAAATCACGCCGGTCAAACCTCCCGCAAGCAATCCCAAGAGCGCCGCGCCGCCCCATCCGCGCGCGTGGTTCCAATCCTCCACGTAAGGTGGTCTGAGTTGCGCGGTCGGACTCATCCTTGTCATCACGATATGGCAATCGGAGCAGGCCAATAGCTCGGCGCCATGCGTATGCGCGTGCCAGAAGGTGTCCTGATGACAGTTAAGGCAGGCGCGATTCGCAGTCGCGCTCGACTGTCCGGGGCCCGCGTGAAATTCGATCAGGCCCCCGACCCCGAGTCCTCCGCCCAGAATCGCGTGATTGCTTCCCGGCCCGTGGCATCCTTCGCAGCCCTTGCGTTCGAGATCGTTGCGTGGATGAATCAGGAACGCCTGGCCCATCGCTGTCTTCGCGAAATCGTTGGCGAGATCCATGTGGCAGGCATAGCAGTAAGCGTCGCCGATATAGCGCGGACTGGCAAAGAATCCGAGTTCGGCGTCGGAAGCAGGCGCCGGTATGTCTTCGATTTTGCCCCGCTCGATTCCGACCCGCGGCCGCGGCGCGGCGCCCTGTGGAAGAACGGGACTCGCTGCAAAGCAGGCGAACAGCGCTCCGGCGGCTATTATCGCGCCGCACTTATCCCAGCGCATCGCGGCGGCGCCAGAGAGTCATCGCGGCGATCCATGGAATAGCTATCGCGACAATAAAAAAGGCGACCAAGAAGGCTTTGGAGTTTTGGTCTCCAGCAGGCGGATTCGCAGCGTACAGACCAATATTCAATACGACGTAAATTGCGTATATGAAAGCGAGCGGAACTGAGTATTTTTTCGTTCTGAGTATTCCAGCCGCATATACTAACAGGAAGATGCCAAACAGCGGGCCGATGATTGTGTTTTCGAGTCCGTGCAGGCGGGTGCCGAAGAAGACAAATCCCGTGGTCGGACCCTCGAGATGAAACGGCTTCAGGAGATCTTCGATCGCTACCAGGATGAAGAACAGGGATAGAACTGTAAGCAGAGGGCCGCGTTTTGATTGCTCCATAAATGTTCCGTCGCTCTTAGGCGTTTGTGTTAGCGGTCTGTGCGGGCGTTTCGCGCAGCAGCTTTGCCGCTGCGGCCTCGACGATGGTGCCGTCGAAGAAGCGCGGATTGGTCTCGCCCCAGAAACGGACCGGGTTGGCGAATACGAAATCGCGAAAGTCGCTCTCAGTAATGAGTCCGTCGCCGACCAGCTCGAAGGCTTCTTCCAGAACCTCCGCCATATTGACTACATCGAAGTGCCCGATGTCGCTGCCGAACAGAGTTTTGAGCCGCGCTCCGAATGGGTTGGTGTGAGTATTGAAGCCCCACGCGTTGATTGGATCGTCGGCCTCGCATCCGAAGTAGAAATTGCGGGTGAACAAATCGCGGATGTCCTCGGCACGCTTGATTTTGCACGCCGCGAAATCGTCGAGCTCGCTGATTCCGCCGGTCGCCGATGACCCTACTCCTTCGAGAATCGTAGTCGACGCGGTGACGCGCTCGGCGAGTTCTTTCGAGCCGTATTTCTGAATGAGCTCGCGGAGCATCACGCGGTCGAGATTGGCCGGGTTCACGTCCTCCAGCGCGTCGCGGTTGCGCTTCTTCCAGTGTCCGATCAGATCGCTGTACAGATTGCAGGCCCATCCGACGCCGCCTTCAAGGAACGCGAAGTTGAGAGTAGGGAAGCGCCGCGTCACGCCGCCCAGGAAGAGCGCCTTGCACACCGCCTCGCTCGCGGCGGCGAAATGGCCGATGTGATTGAAAGTAAAGTTCGTCGGCGAGACGCGGAAGCCGACGCCGCGGGTGCCGGTATGAAACGTCGGTGAGACGCCCAGCTCGACGCACTTGGCCCAGACCGCGTCGTAGTCGTGCTCGCTGTCGAGGCCAAGCACGTCGAACCACGGAGCATAGCGCGCTGCCTCGGGAGCTTTGCGCGCGACGGCAGGGATCGTGCGGCGGACCATGCTGCCCATCAGGATTACTTTGAGCCCCAGAGTCCTGACGACGTATTCGAGCTCCTCGATCGCCTCGGCCGGCGAGTGCATCGGAATGGCAGCGGCGGGCGTCATCCGATCGGAAAATTCGCGGAACTGATCGGCGACATAGAGATTGAAGGCGCGGCAGGTCGCCCGGCGCATTTCGTCATCGGGAATAAACGCGACGCCGAGCGCTGCCGTCGGATAGAGCACAGTGAAATCGAAACCGAACTCGTCGAGGCGCTCGTAGAGCAGGCGCGGCAGGATCGCGGTGGCGCGGTCGCGAGTGTTCTTTGCGGGCACGCCCCAGAACGCCTCCTGCGCGCGGCGCTGGTCGCGGCGATCCTCGGGCGTCATCGTAAGCGCGTGCTGGACGCGCTCATTGCGCGAACGGAATGAATCGACGACGCGCGTGCCGGCGACGCGTTTCAGATAGTCGGAAATCGACGGACCAAACTCGAGCCAGTGCCCGTCGGCGTCGATCACCGGATGCCCGAGCTTCGTGTGGATTTGTCTGGAGCTGAGTTTTCCCGACATCGGCGTTCTCTCCTTGTGCGTTCTCCTTGACCGCTTGCGTCGCGACCTCGCCGCGAGCCTAGCGCAGCGCCGCGCTCTTCTGGAAGTGCGGCGTCACGAGGGCTCCAGCGTGCGCAGGTAGGCCTCGGCCGCCGGATGCTGGTTGTGAATCGCCCACCCAAGCGGCGTGCTGTTCCAGAGCTTTTCGCGCGAGTCGGGGCGCGCTCCGTGCTCGACCAAGAGCCTCAGCATCGCAGCGTCGTCATTCACCGTCGCGCTGTGCATCGCGAAGCAGTGAGTATGGATCGGCATCGGAGCATTCGGATCGGCGCCGGCGTCGAGACAGATTCGCGCCGACTCGGCCTGCGCGTTGATCACCGCCATCGCGAACGCGATCTGCCGATCCTCAGGCGACGCGGACGCGAGTAGCGGGACGAGGCGATCGGTTCGCCCCAGCGCGGCTGCGATCGGCACGGTGAGGGCAACACCGCGGCCGACCAGCGCAGCGACAGACTCGGTCTCGCGATACGCCAGCGCCACGATGATCGAGCGCGGGGTTGGCGTGGCTCCGGCCGCGATCAGGAGCTTCATGAGCGGCAGTTGATGCCCCTGCTTGCGGGCAATATCACTGCTCATCACCAGTTCGAGCGTGTAGTCGAGGTCGGGCTTGTCAACCTGCCGAGCGATCATCGCTCGAGCGATCTCTGCAATATTCTCCGGCATCGTCCGCATCAAGCTCGGATTGTTGGCGACGAACCAGAACAGTTTGGGATCGCGAAAATAATCCTGCCCGTAGCAGTCCGGCTCCCGCGGGCGATCGCGGAGCAGATTCGGATGCTCGTCGAGTAGGCGCGTGAGCGCGCGAAGGTCGCCGCCATGAATGGCGTTCACCGCGCGGCGGAACAGCGGATCGTGGATGACGGGGCGGTCGAGCAGAGTAACGATTTGATCCTTGTCGGGAGCATCTCCGGTGCGCGCGTAATCGAGCGGCAGCCTGCCCGCACGATCGGTGTACCAAGTGAGCGCTCCGGCACGAATCAGCGTTTCGACAACCGCGAGCGGACCGCGGCACGCGGCGATATGCAGCGCAGTGCCGTCGGCGGCGGCGCCGCGGCGCGGGTCGGCGCCGGCGTCGAGAAGCATCCGCACGATTGCGAGCCGCGCAGATGCGGGAGCTCCGCTCTCGCATGCATGCCAGAGCGGCGAGGCCTCACCCTCCCGCCCAACGGCAGACTCTCCGCGCGCCAGCATCAGCTTGACGGCGCCGGAGTCGCCGCGTTTGGCGCCGTCGCAGAGCGCAGAGAGCGGCGCGGCAATATCGCGGTGCGCCGCGGCGGCGCTCTTTGCCATGCGCATCAATTCGGCCCAGCTTTTCGCGCCGTACTCGGCGGCGACCCGGCGCTGCGCTGTTGCCAGGCGCACGTGATGCTCACGCGCGAATCGCTTCGCCTCTTTGCGCAGATGTTCTTCGGACGGTTTGGACGGGAGCCGCTTGCGCGGCAGTTCGGAAGTAGCCATGACCTCTTCCCCTATGCGCCCGGCGTCCGCTCTTCGGGCAGGAAAAAGGTTATCTGAGAAACGAATCGAAAGCGGGCTATGCCCTTTCCGCGGACAGGCGGCCGCCAGATCGGCCATGCGCAAGCGTAATCCCCGAATCGCGCGATGGCAAGTGACATCGTGTTCGACGGCCTCTCATGGAGTCTTTCCACGGTGAATTCGGGCGCGGCCAACGTCCGCGCGTGTGGACGCTCAGAGTGAGATTTCCCGCGAGCGCGGGCGCGTTCGCGACACGCCCCTACAAAGCGGGATCGGAAGGCGGCGCGGAAGGTCCGACTCTCGATTCGTTGGTGTTCTGCCCTCATCAGGTCAGGATTTCAGAAAATCGAGGATGAGTTTGTTTACCTCGGCGGGTTTTTCCTGGTGCACAAAATGGCCGGCGCTTGGGATTATTTCTTTACGCAGGCCCTTTGGAAAAAACGCTTCCATCCCTTCCAGCAGTTCGGCGCCGATACATCCGTCGTCGCGGCCGTGGAGCATCATCGTGGGGACGTTGATCGGCGGCGGTGGCGCGGACACGGCAGAGATCGCCTCGGCGGGGATCTTCATCATCGCGCCGATAGTCGCGCGATAGTATCCGAGTGCCGCCGACAGCGCGGTGGGCGTCCGAAAGCATTTCTTGAGCGGCTCGATATCTTCCCTGGTCCACTTCCAGGTCGGCGACCAATCGGTCCACATCTTTTCCAGGAATTTGAAATCGTCGTGGCTGACGGCGGCTTCCGCGAATGCGCCCTGAAAGAAATACATGTACCAACTGCGCTTCTGTTGCGCATAATTCTCAACCAACGCTTTGATGAATGACGCGCCGTACGGAACCGCCGCCGTGATAAGCTTGGTGACGCGCGCGGGCTCGGCGGCCGCGGCAGGGTAAGCCGCGACGGCGCCCCAATCATGCCCGAACAGGATCGCTTCCTTGTAGCCGAGCGCAACGATCAGATTGATCGCATCCTCGCTGAGCGCCGCAGAATCATAACGGCCGTCCGCCGCGAGTCCTGTCGGTGCGTAGCCGCGCATGAACGGCGCGACGACGTGGTAGCCCGCGGCCGCCAGCGGCGCTATCTGATGGCGAAATGAATGCGCGGTGTCTGGAAATCCATGCAGGCACAGGATGAGAGGACCATCGCCCATCTCGAGGACATGGAAGTCGATATTCGACGCGCGCACGACGCGCTCTTTCATCTGCGATGCCATCATTCACCTCGCGCTAGCGAAAGGTACTACACTCGCGTGGCTGGATGCATCCCGCGTAGTGGCGCCTGCGCCGAGGCGGAACGGGCGCCTCGCGACCGCGCCCCTACAACGAGGCTCGTAATGTATCCGCCGGGCCCCCCCGGTAGCACGGGGGCGATTTATCAGCTAAGGTCGGTAATCTTGGCGGTCAGCACATCCCTCCCTACCAGCGGCCACGACGGTTGCCATTCGAGAAATGTGCGGATGCAGGCGGATCGCGCATGAGTACGGCGCGGTTCGAGGGTGGTGCGCAACCTTTCGCGGTCCGAGCGGGTCTTGCTCTGTTCGCGAACGTCAATATCACAGCGGACGGAGTTCGGAGAACAAAATGACGAATACGAATACGGCCCGCGCGGCGGTCGCGCAGAGCCAAGCGCCCTGGGAGCAGCCGTGGTGGCATGCCAAAGGACGCGATCTTTCGATCTTTCTCTGGATCATGCTGATCCATGTTACGGCGGTGGTTGGCCTGGTGATGTATCCGCTGCCCGGATGGCGGGTGCTGGCGGGCGCAATCGCGCTGGTCTTCATCGGTGGTCTTGGCACTACAGTCGGATATCATCGCGCGCTGGCGCATCGCTCGGTCCGACTTCATCCGTGGGTGCGCAGCCTTTTGATTTTCTTCGCGATGTTCAATGGCTCGGGTGCGCCGACCACGTGGGCCGCGGGCCATCGGTTGCATCACGCCAAAGCTGATACGCCCGAAGACATCTCGAGCCCGGTGTGGGGCGGATTCTGGTGGGCGCATCTGCGATGGCTGTGGCAGGCGGGCGAGCCTCCGGTCGAACGCTATTGCCCGGAGATGAGCGGGTACGAGTATCGCGCGTTTCGATGGTTCCAGCCGGCGATCCTGACGGTCTCGTACTTCGGCGGACTGGTGTTTGGATGGCCCGCATTTTTCTGGCTCGGCGCGATTCGGCTCTGCTTCGGATTGCATGCGCAATGCTTCGTGAACAGCGTCTGTCACACGGAGCCGGGAATCCAAATCGGCGAGGACTCCAGCCGCAACGTGCGATGGCTCGCGCTGGTGCATTTTTTTCAGGGCGAAAATTGGCATCGTAATCATCATTCACGTCCCGGCTCGGCGCGGCTCGGATGGAGTTGGCGCGAGCCTGACGCGGGATGGATCGTGATTCGCGGGCTCGAGATGCTGGGTCTTGCGACCGACGTGCGGGTGCCCACGCAAGAAGAGCTTCGCGCGGCGCGTGCTGCGCGTCGGGGCGTCCGGCGCGTGATCGCGCCATCGCGGCTTCCCGGCCAGCTCGATTCCGCAGCCTGATAGATTTTTCCCGGCCGGAAACCCAACCTTCTAAAACTCACGCAAACGAGCGCGCTGGCTATATCGCCGGCGCGCTCGCGCGGTTTTTTATCCTGGTGCAGCAGCTCGAGCGCCTGATGCACAAGCCTGCGCCGCCATCCGTCCCGACGATCCAGCAGTGCCCCTTCTATCTGAGCGACATTCCGATCGCTGCGACCAAGTGCGCGCACTGCACTGCGGAGCTTAAAGCCGCGGCGTGATCTGATTTCGCGGCCCGGATGGCGCGGGGTCTATACGGCCGAGCGCGCGACGTCGAGCATCGCTTTGGCGGCGCGCTCGGCGATTTCCGTCATCAGCTCGTCGGTCATCACGGTCGACAGTGCGATCAGGCCGCGCGGCGCGATGAACAGGCCCTGATTGAGCGCGGCCAAATGAAACGCGGCGATTGCGCGCGAGTCCTCGCGGTTGATCGTCGCGGGCGGCGCCTCGTTTAGGAAGAACACGTTCATCAATGATCCGAACTGGCGCACCGAGAAAGGCAGCTCGGCCTGTTGCGCGGCGCGTTTGAGTTCTTCGGCGAGTTTTTTCGCCCGCTTCTCCATTGCGTCGATTCTATCCTTGGTAAGTTCCTTCACCGACGCCGTACCCGCGGCGCAGGTCGCAGGATTTCCATTGAAGGTGCCGGAATGGAACAACGCGCCGCGCTCGCGCGGATCGAACGCCGCCATGACTTCGGCGCTGCCGCCGAGCGCGCCGACCGGCAGGCCGCCGCCGATAATTTTGCCCATCATCGTGAGGTCGGGCTTCGCGCCGAAGACAGATTGCGCGCCGCCCACAGCAAGGCGCAGCGTGATCACCTCGTCGAGGATAAACAAAGCGCCCGCGCGATGCGCCGCTTCGCCCACGCGCTCAAGGAACCCGGCCGGAGGCGCGACGATTCCGGCCGAGCCGAGAATAGGCTCGAGGAAGACGCCCGCGATCTCCTGCCCGCGCTCAGTCAGCAACGCCTCGAAGGAAGTTGCCTCGCCGAAATCCGCGAGCATCGTGCGCTCGCCGTCGTGCCCCGCAAGTCCCAGTTCGAGATCGTCATAAGAGCCGTGGTAGCCGTAACGCGCCATCAGAATTAGCTTGCGCCCGGTCAGTCGCCGCGCAACGTGACACGCGAGCATCCCGGCCTCGGTGCCGGAATTGCAAAAGCGCACCCGCTCGACCGAGGCGACGCGCTGGCACAGCAGTTCGGCCAGAACGACCTGTGCCTCGGAACGGGCTGGCCATGCTGTGCCGTCTTTCGCAGCGTGGGTGATCGCCTCGACGATCGGTGGATAGGCATGGCCGTGGACGAGGCTGGTGTAGTTGCCGAGCAGATCGATGTATCGATTGCCGTCGATATCGTGCAGGAACGGGCCCTCGCCGCGCGCGATGGTGAGCGAGTAGGGCCGATGGTGCGCGGTGGTGCGGGTGTCGCCGCCGGGCAGGACGCGCTCCGCGCGCGTTGCCATCTCCGCCGACTTTGGCGTCGCGACCTTGTACTGCTCTTCGATTTTGCTCATCACCCCCGCCCTCCGTACCGGTCAATCGCGAATTCTCTCAAGCCTAGATGTTACTATTCGCGCCTTAATGCCGAACCTGAGTCAAGCACCCCTATTTGCCGGGTTGCGTTTGGCGCCTTTTAACATTCGCGCGCGGCCGCGGGAATGTTGCCGCGGCTTCCGCATTCTGCGGCATCGAGTCGTCGTAAACCTCCGCGATACGCTCGCCGTAGGTCGAAGCGTCGTACTCGGTCATGTGCGTCATTTGATGACGCAGCGGCGACGATGTCAACGCACGGTCGTGAACTCGACCGGCAGTGCGGCCGGCGCGCGGAAGCGGCCCGCGACCTGATAGCGGATTTCGCCGGCGGTGAGGCGAAGATCCTTGGTCCGCGCTACGAGCGCCGCGATCGCGATTTGCGCCTCGGCGCGGGCGAGGCTCGCGCCCAGGCAATAGTGCGGACCGAGGCTAAAGGCGAGATGATCGTTATTCTTGCGTTCGATATCGAAGCGGTCGGGATCGGGGAAGCGCGCAGGATCGCGATTGGCCGCGCCCAGCAGAACCGATACCGCCTGCCCCTTGCCAATTTTCTTGCCTCCGATCTCGACGTCTTCGATCGCGATCTGCGGCGACGGTGCCTGCGTCGGCGAATCGTAGCGCAGAGCTTCCTCGACCGTGCTCGTGATAAGGCCTGGCCCGGCCCGCAGCTTTGTTAGTTCACTTGGGTTGCGCAGCAGCGCCAAAACCCCGAGCCCGATCAGGCTGCGTGTTGTGGCGTGGCCGGCGGCGAAGAGCGTCTCCGTGATCGATACGAGCTGATCGTCGGTCATCTGGCGATCCTTCTCGCGCGCGGCGATCAGCGCGCTCAATAGGTCGTCTGAGGGCCGAGCTTTTCTTTCCTTGATCAGCGTGCGCAGGTAAAAGCCGAATGCGCGCGCGGACCAGTCGCCGTCGGCCATCATCGCGGGCGTGCGCACGATTCCGCGCGACACGATAGTGCCGTCCACCCATTGGCGCATCGTTATCCAATCCTGGCGTGGGACGCCGATCATCGCCGAGATCACGTCGGCGGGAAGCGGGTAGGCATAGTCGGCGATCACATCCATCCGCCCCGCGCCCGCGATTTCGTCAAGCCGCGAAGTAACCGCGGTCTCGATCCGCGGGCGCATCGCGGCGATGCGTTGCGGGGCGAAGGCCTTGCCGACGACATCCTTGAGCCACGTGTGCTTCTCGCCGTCGAGGAACGCCAGTTCCTCGCTCTGGAACTTCAGGATCGGCGCGTCGGCGCCGAACTTCGCGCGCATCGCGTCCATATAGGCGACGCGCGAGAAGCGATGGTCACGCAGATAGGCCGATGCGTCGGCGTATCGCGTCAGCATCCACGCGTCGGCGACCGGACTCCAATGCACGGGATCATCGCGGCGCAGGCGATGATACAGCGGATAAGGGTCGGGGAACCCCGGCAGCGTCGGATCGCGATCGTCGGGAAACGGCGTGTCGGCCCGCGTCGGCATCGAGCGCGTCAACGCACGATCGCGATCGCTTCCATCTCGACCATCAGTCCCTCGACTGCGAGCGAGGTCACTCCAATCAGCGTCGAGGCCGGAGCTTTGGTGCCTTCGGGAAACAGCGAGGTGCGCGCTTCACGCATCGCGGAATAATCGGAAGGCTTGTAGTTCACGATGTAGGTATTGGTCTTGACGATATCGGCCGGGGTTGCGCCTGCGCCTTCGAGCGCGAGCTTCAGATTCGCGGCGGCCTGCCGTACCTGCGTTTTCAGATCGCCGGAGCCGACCAGCTTGCCGTCCTTGTCCACCGCGACCTGGCCCGAGACGAAAACGATTCTGCCGGGCGCGCTGACCGTCACGACGTGCGTATATCCGCGCGGCTGAAGCAAGGTTTCCGGATTGATGTGCTTGGTTTCCATCGAGGTCTCTCCTGTGCGCGCGACTCGCGCGACTATTCTTCGGGCGGGGCACCGCGATATTGCAGCACCTGAACGTTTTCGAGCGTGACCATCCCCGAGCCCATCATCGCGTCGAGGATTGGAACGAATGCGTCGATTTTTTCGGCGGCATCGACGATCTCAATCACGATCGGCAGATCGTCGCTGAGTCTTAAGAGCTTGCTGGTATGCAGATGGCTGGTCTGGCCGAAGCCCAAGGGGCCGCGGAGCACGGTCGCGCCGGCGAGGTGCAACTCGCGCGCTTTCAAGACGATTGCTTCGTACAGCGGATGGCCGTCGTGGCGATCTTTTTCGCCGATAAAAATTCTCAGCAGTTTTGCTTCGCGTGGTAATTGCACGATGTCAGACTCCGCGGCCTAGCGCCTCGGCGGCAACGCTGCCCAGCCACACCGCGATGAGGCAAAAGGCTACCGAGAGAATCGCGTTTAATCCGGCGTAAAGCCACTCGCCCTCGCGCGCGAGGTTCATCGTCTCCAGGCTGAAGGTCGAAAAGGTGGTGTATCCGCCGCAGATTCCGGTCATCACGAACTGGCGCGCCGAGGTGCCGACGAACATGCGTCCGTCGGGGCCGGTGAACGCCGCGAAAAATCCGATCACGATCGCGCCGGTCACGTTGACGAACATCGTGCCAAACGGAAACACGCCGCCGCTAAGATTGCCGACCACGCCCGAAGCCCAATAGCGTCCGATACTTCCAATTGCGCCGCCGATTCCAATCAGTACATATGCGATCAAGTTGAGTCTCCGGGTTATCTTAAGTCCGCGTACGCCGCGCTATTCGATACTGCTGTCGGACAGAGTTGGCTGCGCGGCCGGACGGCGCGTCTGCCCCGAAGAGGAAACGGCGGCAGGCCGGCCGGTCAGGCTGCCAGTCTTTTCATACTCATAGCCGGAATAAGCAAGCCCCGGAATCATCAGCGCGGGACATCCGCTTGCGCCCAGCCCGAGCGCGGCTAACGCGACCATCGCGATCCATCTGGAAACCGTGCGCATCGAATTTACTTTCCGAATTTTTGTCCGAACTCTGCGCGAGCTAGCCGGCGCGATCGACATCCGCGCGGTTCTCGATCGCGCGCACGCGCCGAAACAACTCGGGCAGCCGCCACCACAGCGCTCCGAAGCGGCGGAAGTATTTCAAATCCACGGCGGGGGTTCCGCCCACGATCGCGCCGTCGGCGATCTCGCCGTGCAGGCCGGACTGCCCGGCTGCCATCACGTGGTTGCCGATCTTCGCATGATCGGCGCATCCCACTTGTCCGCCGAATTGGCACCATTTGCCGACAGTCGTCGATCCGGCGATTCCGACGTGCGCGGCGAAGCGCGAGTACTCGCCGATTTCGCAGTTGTGGCCGATATGCACCTGGTCATCGAGTTTGACCCCGCGATGCAGGATCGTTGCGCCGAGCGTGGCGCGATCGACGGTGGATTTCGCGCCGATTTCGACTTCGTCTTCCAGGACCACGATCCCGACTTGGGGAATCTTGACCAGGCCGCCGGCGTTCTCCACGAATCCGAAGCCGTCGGCGCCAATCACCGCTCCGTCAAGAAGAATCACGCGATTTCCGATCGCGCATCCTTCGCGCACGACGACGTGGCTGTGCGCGACGAAGTCATCCCCGATTCGCGCGTGCGGATAGATCACCGCGTGGGGATGCAGGATCGCGCGCGCGCCGATTGTTACGCCGGCGCCGATCACGACGAATGCGCCGATCGACGCGTCCGCGCCGATCTTCGCGTCGGGCGCGATTCTCGCGCTCGGATCGATTCCCGGCGCGGGCCGATAGGGGGGAAAGAAAATTCCGATCACGCGGGCAAAATCGGCGTAGGGATTCGCGCTGATCAGCACGGGACATTTCGCGTTCTCGGTGAACTCGGGCGCGACGATCGCCGCCGTCGCCGTGGTTCGCGCCAGTAGCGGTGCGAACTTCGCGCTCGCGACGAAGATGATCATTCCGGGCGCCGCAGCCTCGATCGGCGCGGGCGCGAACACTTCGGCGTCGCCGTCGCCGCGAAGTTCCAGCCCGAGCAGGCTCGCGAGTTCCTTGAGTTTCATTTGCCCACCATGAGAATTGCTACAGAGCCCCGCTCCGCCCACGCGCAACATCGACAAGGGAGGATATTAGAAAAAGAAAGGATATTAGAAACCGCGCGACGGCCCAACCGCCGCGCAGTTTAAGCCGCGTGCGGGATCGATCAGCCAAGGCCGCTCAACCCCGCTAGCGCGTGCGCGGCCTCCTCGGGAGTGATTTCTACCAGGCAATTGTAATGGCCGAAACGGCAGGTGCGCGCGAGGCACGGGCTGCAATCGAGATGGCGCCAGATGACGTGCGCCATAGGACCCATCGGTCCGGTGCGCTCGGGATTGGTCGAGCCGAAAATTCCGACCGTCGGGCGTCCGAGCGCCGCCGAGACGTGCATCGCGCCGGAGTCGTTGCCGATAAAGCCGCCGGCGATTGAAAGTATCGCGAGCAGCTCTCCGATATTGGTCTGACCCGCCGCGATGACTGCGCCGCTGCGCGAGGCCGTCGCGATTTCGGCGCATCGCGCGCGCTCGCCGGGAGATCCAACCATCACGCTTTCAGCGCCATAGCGCTCTGTGAGTATATCGATCAGGCGCGCGTAATGATTTGCGGGCCACTCCTTGGCGGGACCGAATGCAGCTGCCGGCGCGAGCGCGACGAGAGGAGCGCGGGGCCGTTTGCGGCGCGAGCCTAGCCACACGCGCATTTTTTCGACCTACGGCGCGTGCGCCTCGATCGCGAAGTCCGCGGCGTCGCCGCCTGCGCCGATACTCGCGCGAACCATCTCGAGCCAGTAGTTCGCCTGATGCTTCTCCAGCGCCAGCGGAGTCGGCCGCGCGCGCAACGTCAGTAGCGCGCCGCGTCCGTCGGCTGCGTATCCGGCGCGGCGCGGCACGCGCGCGAGGGCGGTCCACAAAACGGATTCGAAGCTCTTCGGGAAAAGAACCGCGAGATCGAATTTTCGCGAGCGAATCTCGCCGACGATCCGGCGCCGGTCGCCGAGCCCGCGCATCCCGTGCGCGACCGAGTAAGGAATTACCTCGTCGAGCCATCCTGCGCCCTCGAAGAAGCCTGCGAGCTCGCGCTTGATCAAAATCGCCAGATGCGCCCGCGGCCAAGTGCGACGGATCGCGCGCAGCGCCGGCAGGCTCATCACGACGTCGCCCAGCCAGTTGACCTCCTTGATCAGGATTCGGCGCGGTGACGGTGACAGCGCCATGGAGGTCCCGCGCTCATCCTCCGATGGCGATACTGGGGCGGAATTGGATACGTCGGCCATCGATACTGCCTGAGATTCCATCATGGTCGCCCGCCCAATGGAATCGGGGCGATAAGGCTCGCGCATCGCTCGCGATTTTGGCGCTTCCGGTAGGGCGCATATCGTATTAGTATCCGCGAATATCTGATTGATATTCCGGCATGAGGGAATGCGCTATCGACAGGAACATCCCGCGATCAGGTCCGGTTCGATTGTTGTCATGATCGTCGCGCTGGCGGCGATCGCTTTTGTGTTGCGCCCCAATCATTCCAAGCCGTTACCGGCCGGCGCCGCCGCAATAGCTGCCGTGCGGGCTGAGGCGGCTAGCGGTAAACTTTCGGCGGAAGGACCCCCAGTCACTTTGATAGATCTTCCGTCGCTCAGTCAGCGCGATGAGGTTGCGGATTCGGACGCATCTGACGGCGGCACTTTTACGATTCCGGTTTACGCCGCGCACTCGCCGATCAATTCCGCACTTCTGGCCGCGCAGCAACTCGCGGCGCAACGGGCGGCCTTTATCGCGACCGGCAGCCCGGGCCTTGCGATGCCGGCGGGACTTGGCGCGGGCGTTGCCTTGGCGCAGAGCGCGAATGCGACGGGCCTCGAGTTGGGACTTTTGTCCGGCGGAGGCTCGAACGGAAATCCCGCGCACAGCGCCAGCTCCGCTGTCAGTCACTCGGGATGGGTGCTGATCGCGGGCGGGCAGGGCGGAGGAAAGTTCGCGCTGACTCGCGCGGAGCTGTTCGATCCGATCCAGATGAACTTTGTCGCGACCGGCGCGATGCATCGGGCGCGCGCGCATTTCGTCGCGGCGGATTTGGCCGCCGGCCAGATGCTGGTGGCTGGTGGCGATGACGCGCAGGGCGAGCCGACCGCCAGCGCCGAGCTGTACGATCCGATTACGGGACAGTTCTCGCCCACGGGGGCGATGACCGTCGCGCGCGCGGGGCACACGGCGACACTGATCTCAGGATGCGGATGCGCGGCTGACGGGAAAATTCTGATCGCGGGCGGAAGCTCAACCGGCGCAACCGCGCCGCTCGCCAGCGCCGAGCTCTACGATCCGGACACGGGATCTTTCACTTCGACCGGCGCGATGAACCAGGCGCGCGCATGGCAGACGGCTTCGCTTATCCCGTCGGGCGCGTTCGCCGGCGACATCCTGGTTGCGGGCGGCGTGGGGTCCAAGGCGGCCACGCTCGCGTCGGCAGAGATTTACGATCCGCGCACGGGTGCATTCACCGAGACGACACCGATGTCCATCGCGCGCGCGTACCACACCGCGACGTGGCTCGACCCGTCGATCGTCACGGGAGAGTTCGCGGGGCAAATCCTGGTCGCGGGCGGATCGAATGGAGACGCGATCAACGACAGCGCGGAGGTTTTCGATCCTGCGGAGCAGAACTTCATCCCGGCAGGCACGATGACCGCCGCGCGCGCATTACATGCGGCCGTGCTGATGCCGACAGGAAGGGTATTGATAGCAGGAGGCGAGGGGCCGGCCGACCAGGCGCTAGCGACCGCTGAGATTTATGATCCCGTGAAAGAAGATTTCACAGCGGCCGCGCCGATGCTGAGCGTGCACGTCGGCGGGGTCGCCTCGATGCTCTCAGGTGGAAGCGTGCTGATCGCGGGCGGACGTTCCAGCAACGCCGAGGTTTACAATCCCGCGACCGGAAATTTCGCGCTGACCGCCGCGATGCCGGTTGATGTCGCCTACGCAGCTGGCGCTGTCATCGGACATTAGCCGGGCGCGCTAGCCGCGCGCGGACGCTTCAACCTCGATCCAGCTTCATCGCCGCCGCGGGCGCGATGGTTCGAGATCGCCGACAAGCTTCCGCGATACAATCTCGAGCAACTGACCGAGTTCCGCTCGCGCACTCCAGAACGCCCCGCCTCCAACGACTAGCAGCGCGGCCTGAACGCCGCGCCTCACCTCTTCAGGGCGGCGATTACCTGATCTACGATCGCGTCGGCCTTTGCGCGCATCTCGTCGTCGGTCGCGTCC
Source organism: Binataceae bacterium (SeqCode) (assembly GCA_050736695.1). Lineage (GTDB taxonomy): Bacteria > Desulfobacterota > Binatia > Binatales > Binataceae > JBARDN01. Next base: position 22,161 of record JBOHWH010000163.1, read on the forward strand.
TGAATTGGATGCGGAACGAACACGCGCCGGATTTCCGGCAACCCGAGTGCCGCGGCCTGCTTTTCCGCCGCGTCGATAAACACGTCCGACGCGATGACTACCGAAGGCTTTTGATTATTCTCGAACCATACTGAATCGTGCACACTGCACGTTGTACATGACCCTCAATCGGCCAGCGCTTCGATAACGAAGTCGCTTTCCTCCGCGATCCGGCGGCGCAGCTCCTCGGGTGCCGGCTTGGTGAAAGTGGGTTTGCGAAAGCGCTTGATCTCGACGCCCGGCAGCCGGTCCTCGAGATGCTCGGCGAGGCGTTGGATCAGCACGTCGCCGCGCGGTTTCGCGATATCGAGCAGCGCGACGCGGCCCGCAATCTGGCCGCAGCGCGGCGCCAGCGTGCGCCTGATCGGCACGCGCTCATCAGTGGGATCGACGATTACCTGGCGCATAAGATCTCCTGTTTAATTCTGGTCGTGCGCGCGTTCGCGATCACGGCATCTCTTCGATTTTGCGGCTCACGCTCGACGAGCCCATCGGCCCGGAAACCCAACCCGCGAAGACGGCGGAGAATTTACCGGCCTCGCCGCCCGCGACAATCATATTAATGTACTCCGGACGGCGGAACTTCGGAATTTTTGTTTCGAGCTGCTCCGGCGTCGGATGCTCCATCCCGAGCGCGCGCAGCGACACGCCTTCGGTGCTGTCGGCGTCGGGAATCAGCTCGCGGATCGGCCGCGAAGTCACTTCCTGAATTCGTGCGCGCACTTGCGCCTTGCTCCACTTCTCGCGCGCGATCGTGTCGGCGTGCTCCGGGCATACCACGAGCAGAATCTCGCCCGCGCCGTGCTGCTTCGGATGCCAGCATGCTTCAAGGCACATCCCGATCGATCCGACCAGCGTGCGTGCGGTGCGTGAAACCTGGTCGGCGATTTGGCGCGAGCCCGCTTCGAGGCCGAACACTGTGACCACGCTGTCCTCGCGCGCGAATCCGCGTTCGACGTGCAGCGGCTCCCATTGGCTGCGTTCCTCCCACTCCGCGAAACAGGTGGTGAACTTGCCGATCGCGCCGAGGGTCGAGCGCTCGATCCCGCCGGGCTTTGCGCCGCCGACGTTGCGCAGCACCAGCTTGAGCGCGCGCCCGATTGTCGCGTTGGCACGAGTGCCGTAGCCGAGCGCCATCATGCCCATGTTCATGCCAATTTGTTTGCGGATCGGTCCGTTCACGATGACGACCGGAGTCGCACCCCAGGTCGTCGCCATCACGCCGTGAATATTGAACTCGTCGGTACAGACCGCTTCCAGAGCGGCTATCACGACCGGCAGATATTCGGGGCGGCATCCCGCCATCACCGCGTTCACAGCAATTTTCTCGACCGTGACCGGCGCGAGGTTCGGCGGCACCGTCGCGATAATTTCGCGCGGGTCGCGACCCGTCCCGGTCAGCATCCAAGCCACGCGCTGGGGTGTAGGCGGAACGACCGGCAGACCGTCGGTCAGGCCGCGCTCGAACATGAATTCGAATACGTCCTCGTTTTCGCCGAGCTCGATTCGCCGCGCCTGCATCCGTTCGCCGCGCGCGTCGGCCGTCAGCCGCTCTGCGATTTCGGGTTCCACCGATTTCGAGCCGCATCCGGGACGCATCCTTGGCAACGCGTCCCAATCGATCGCGGGCGCGGCGAGTCCGGTCAGCGCTTCGAGTTCGGCCGCGAGGCCGCGCCAATCGTCACGCGCGAATCCGACGAAGCCCGCAAGCCGTTTGCCGTCCGCGCCGGCAAGCACAATCGTCGGTACGGTATCGAGATCGTAGGCGAACGAGACCGCGAGCGCCGAGTCGTCGAGCATCGGGCAGGTCAACGCGAAATGCTCGACCAGCGCGCGATTCCCTGTGGCGTCCTGGCCGATCACGAGGACATCGATTTTCGCGCCGAATGCGCGATGCATTGCCTCGATAATTGGGGTCGTGAGCTGGCAAGTCGGGCAATCTTCTTTGACGAAGCAGAGCAGGGCGTGGCGCCCGGTTGGGAAAGTCATTCGCGCGCCGGACGCGTCGGCGAGAACGAATGCGGGCAGATTTTCGGCTGACAGGCTCACTTCGCCAACAATGCTCCTTCGCGAGGTCACTCGTCGAGCGCGCGCCGATGGATCAATTGGCGGCGGCCTCGGGCGGCGCGGGAACGCCAGAGCGCTCGAAGCGATGCTCCGACGGCGAGTAAAACTCGACCGACGCGCTGACTTTGCCGGTGGCATCGATTCCGCCCGCGATCATCACATCGCCCTCAGGAATAATCGTCGCAGTATTCAAGAGCCGCGCGACGTGGAGCGGCCCAACACTCGCGAATGATCCCGGGACGCCGGGCGTGAAATCTTCGGCGTCGGTCATCCCGAGAATCACATTGCCCTGGTTGCGCCATCCGCCGACGATCAGAACGCCGCCGCTTCCCAGCAGCGTCGCGGTCGGAAGGTAATGCGGCTCGCGCATCGGCTGGGTCGCAATGAACGACTGGGTTTCGGGATCGAAAATCTCCGCGGTGTCGAGCGGCGTGAAGGAGTTGATGTTTCGCCCGCTCGGCCCGTACAGCACTTTGCCGCTCTTGCCGCCGACGATCAGCGCGCGGCCATCGTCGAGCAGCACGCCGGCCGCGCCCACGCGATCGCTGCGCATCGGACTTGAGACTGCGGTGAATTTTCCCGAGGCCGGATCAAAAATCCCGGCGTTCTGATAGGCGATATAACCGCCGGGCATTCCGCCGCGCCCTCCGCCGGCGATCAACACCTTGCCGCTGCCGAGCAGGACCGCGACGTGCGCCTCGCGCGGGACGGTCATATGTCCGGCGGGAGTCCAATTGCCGGCAGTTGGATCGTAGATCTCGGCGCTGGAGGTCGTCACCGTGCCGTTGGGGCTTCCCCCCGCGACCAGCACGCGGCCATCGCGCAGGAGCGTCGCGGTGTGGCCTTCGCGCGCGGTAGTCATCGGGGCAGTCGCAGTAAACGCGCCGGTGGCAGGATCGTAAAGTTCGGCGCTCGCAAGCGAGGTGCGACGGCCGATATTGCGCTGGCCGCCGACGATTAGAACCCGCCCGTCGTGCAGCACGGTTGCGGTATGCCCCATCCGCGCGACGGTCATCGATCCGGTCGCGGAGAATTTGCGGGTGGCGGGATCGAAGATCTCCGCGGACGTGAGAACCCCGCCGATATTCGCATTGACGGTGCCGCCGCATATCAGCACGCGTCCATCGCTCAGCTCGGCAGCGGCATGGTTGGCGCGCGGCGTGGTCATCGCAAGCTCGTCGAGGCGAACGCCCAGCCGGTTGGTGTAGGCGACCGGTCCTTCCGCGATCGGCGGGGTGCATCCGGCAAGGATTGCGATAGCTACGGCGGCCAATGTCGCGGCGGCGCGCGCGGGATTCAATCTGAAGACGCGCATGAAGCTCCTTTCGAGCCGGAAGTTGGTTAGCGCGATTTGAAGCCGCGCGCGAGCACGTTCATCGCCGCTCGCATGAACATCGTGCCCGGCCAGATCGTATGCTTTCGCACTTCGCCGGAAAGCGGGCGTTTCGCGGCAAGATCCAATATCACGGCGGCGACCCCCGACGGATCCGCGCGTGTCGCGTGGCTTTCAGCGGCGCGCCAGAGCACGCGCAGATCACGATTGACGATGAACGACGCGGGGAACGCGATGTCGCCCTCGCTATGATTGACGAGGTTCCACGCCGCGATAGTTTTGCGGCCGCTGTCGCACAGAATCGGAAACGGCAGACCCAAGTCGCGTTTCATGCCGGAGGCCTGATCGATTCTGTCCACTGAAATCCCTACCAACTCCGCGCCCACACCACGGATTTTCTCATACACTCGCGCATAGTCCGCCAACTGGCGAAGGCAGAACGGTCACCAGTGACCCCGATAAAAGACGATTGCGCAAAGCCCCGATGCCGCGAGCTCCGTCAGTTCGCGGACCTGTCCGTCGGAGTCCGGAAGCGCGAAGCCGGGAGCGATCTCGCCGACGGTGGGAGTGTGTTGCTCGGCCATCGCGCGATCATATCGGCACGAGCCGAATGTGTCATCATCGAATCCGGCGCCTAAACTTGCCAAATGTGCTGGGCGCGCCTATCCGTTAACAGGCAACTGAAAAATTGGAGGAATCGCTATGCGCAGAATTGGACTTCTCGGTATCGTGATGCTTCTGGCCCTCGCATCCACGGCGCTCGCGCAGGATGCGCAGGATCCCGTCAAGCTACATCCGAACATCTACAAGGTCGAATTCGAGAACAGCCAGGTGCGCGTGATCCGCGCCAAGATGGCGCCGCACGAAAAGACCGACCTGATCGATATGCGCGACATGGTGGTGGTGCCGCTGACCAATTACCAAACGGCGGTCAAGGATGCCGCGGGAAAGTCGGCCGAAATCAAGCGAGTCGCGGGCAAGCCGGCATGGGTGCCGCAGGGCTCGAAGGAGATCGAAGCGGGCGACCAGCCGGTTGAGGCGATATTGATCGAGCTCAAGGGTCCGCCCGTTAACAAGACAGCGGGGCAATAGGCGCGGCGCTCCGCGAACATGAGAAAGAAAAAGCGGCGGCCCGCGTGTCGGACCGCGGCTTGAATTACTGCCGGTCCCGCGCTTTTACTTGCCGATCACGAACACGCAGCTGGTGGTGCCGCTGCCGCCGATATTCAGCATCGCAAAAGTCTTCGCGTCTTCGACCTGGTAGTCGCCCGCCTGATGGGTTATCTGGCGATGGCAATCCAGCATCTGACGCACGCCGGTCGCACCCACGGGATGGCCTGCGCCAATTAGTCCGCCGCTTGGATTGATCGGGCATTTACCGCCGAGCTCGATTACTCCGCCCTCGACCGCCTTCCACGACTCGCCCGGCTTGGTGAGTCCAAAGTGATCGATCGCCATGTATTCGGAAGTGGTGAAGCAGTCGTGCGTCTCGATTCCCGAGAGTTGCTCGACGCTGGCGATTCCCGCGCGTTTGAACGCGTCCGTGATCGCGGCGCGCGTATGCGGCAGCACGTAGGCGTTGTCCTTGCTCTCGGCGACCTTGGCCGCGAATTCGAGCGGGGCGGTATGATGACCCCATCCGAGGATGCGCGGAATATCCGACAGCTTAATGCCGTTGCGTTTGGCCCATTCGGCTGCGAATTTTTCGGAAGCCAGGAACACGGCGACCGCGCCGTCGGTGACCTGCGAGCAATCGCTGATTTTGATTCGTCCGCCGATTACCGTGTTGAACTTCGATTCGCGCTGCGCGTGGCTTTCGCTCATGAACCAGTTGCGGGTCTGGGCGTTGGGGTTGCGTTTGGCGTTCGAGTAATTGACAGCCGAGATATGCGCCAGATGCTCATCCTTCAGGCCGTAGCGCTTGTCATATTCGTCGCCCAGGCGACCGAAAAGTTTGGGAAACGGAAATTCGATTCCCTTGGCCTCACGCTCGTACCATGCCGCGGTTCCCAGATAGTCGCCGCCGGTGGTCGAGTCGACGGTCTTCATCTGTTCCATGCCGGTCACGCACGCAAGATCATAACGATCCGCTTCGATTTCGGCCGACGCCGCGATAATCGCGATCGAGCCAGAGGCGCACGCCGCCTCATGGCGCGAAGTCGGTAATCCGCTGAACGCGGGATCAATCTCGACAAAGAACGCGCCGATATGGCCCTGCTTGGCGTAGAGCTCGGCAGCAAAGTTGCCGACGTGCGCGGTCTGAATTTCTTCCGGATCGATCTTGGTCGCGGCGAGTCCGCCGAGCACGGCTTCGCGCATCATCGCGACAAAATGCTTGCCTTCCTTGGACCAATTGCGGGCGAAGTCAGTCTGCGCTCCGCCGAGAATATAAACCGGCGCGGGTTTGGCCATCTTTTTTTCCTCGGGATCAGCTTACCAAGCAGCTTACAAAATCAGCTTACGAAATCAGCCTACGAAAGCGCGGCCATATTCGAGCAGGCCGCCTTTGAACATCTTAGCACCGTCCCGCGCGGCATGCTCCAGCACCGGCGGGACCGCGAGCTTGAGATCGTCGAGCATCTTGATCATCTCTCGCGCGCCGATCAGATCGACAATCGCGGTGGGCGGCGCCCAGTTGAAGCCGTTGCTCATAATCGAATCGACATCTGCCGCCGACGCGGCAACCTCGCCCACGCGGCCAAGGCCGTAGCTGACGTAACCGAGGACGACGCGCCGGCAGAGGTCGGCGTCGGCGCCGCGAGCCTCGCGCAGGACAGCCATCGCCTTGCGGTAGCAGCCGACGTGGTTGAGCGATTTCATTTTTTCGACGAATTCTATCGGCGCGGGCCGCTTGAGCGGCGCGTGCGAGCCGGTCTTCGGATCGAGCACGAGAGTCTCTTTACCGGATTTGCGGTAGAAGCCGCCGCGCTCGGGAGTTTTGTCGCCCAGGCGGCCCTCGTCGATTCCTTTTTCCATGAACGCGGGCAGATTGAAGCATCCGTGCGCTTCGTCTTCGCAATTCTGATGCACGTTGTCGACGATCGCCTTGTGCACGTCCCATCCGACCAGATCGACCGTCGCCAGCGGCGCCATCGCGCGTCCGGTCTGCGGCCCGACCAGATAATCCATGTAGGCGACGCCATGCTCGGTGGCGAGCTGCGCGACTTCGTTCAGCACCTTGAAGCCGACCCGATTGCCGACGAAAGCGGGGCGATCTTTGGTAATGATCACCTTGCGCCCGAGCCGTTTCGTCAGCATCGCGACCACCGACTTGAGTATCGCCGGATCGGTCTCGGCGCCGGGAATCACTTCGGTGCCGACGATCACGTGCGGTGGGTTGAACAGATGCACGCCCAAGAAATGCTTGCGAAACGAATCGCCGCGGCCCTTGGACATTTCTGCGATTGATAGCCCCGACGATCCGGTGGCGATAATCGCGTCGGCGCCGCGGAAGCGATCGATCTGCTCGAAGAAGTGGCGCTTGAGCGCGATATCCTCCGCCAGCGATTCGAACACGAAGCCTGCTTCGCGAATCGCGAGTTCGAGATCGGTGTCGTAGTTGCCGAGCTTGATCCGGTCGGAGACGGCTTCAGCGCGCGCGGCATTCTGCGCGGCCTTCATTCCAGCGCCGGCTTTGCCGTGCTCGCGCGCGAGCATCGTCACTTCAAATCCGGCGCCCGCAAATATGCCTGCCGCGCCCGCGCCCATGGTGCCATTGGCGCCCAGAATCGCAACCTTGATATTCTCGCCCAATCGGATTCCCCGTTCCCCGGAATTTTGAGTTCGCAACGCTATCGTGACGCGCGATGAGTTGCACGCCTGCATAGAATATAAGCACTCGCACGAGTCAGCGCCGAGCCGCCGACGATGTTAGCCGAAGGGCAGTATCCACGCCACTGTCAGGCTGGGTCGGAGATCAAAAAAAGACCGGACGGCCACATGGGACCGCCCCTAGGCGGATTTGCCGAAGGCAGGGGCGGCCCTGCGTGGCCGCCCGCCACGATGCGCAATGCGCAGGCCGCTCCAACGCGAATCTTAAAACTTAAACTCTTGCTTTAAGAAATCCTTGACGCCTTCGCGGCCAGTCAGATTGACCCAGAAATCAAAGCCTTCGGGCTCGAGGGTGAGTTCCAGGAAGGGGCAGCATTTCCCCTCGAGCAGCATCCATTCGCCGGCTTCCGCCACGCCGAGCTTTGCGCTCGCGATCTTGATCCCGTAGCCTCGCTCCAGCTCGCGCCGCGCGATTACCGCGCCCGCGAGTTTCCTCACCAGCCCCCGGTAGCGGCGCTTTTGTTCCGGAGTGAAAACTCCCAGGCTGCACGCGATGGGCGCGTCAGGATCGGCTCCATGATGATGATGATGCTCATGCGGCATGCGACAACCTCGATTCTACGGCTCGCGCCACGCGCGGCCAGGCTCGCTTATCAGATTGTCGGCGGCGCTCGGTCCCCACGTCCCCGCCGGATACTCGTAAATCGGGACGCGATCGCCGTCCTTCCATGCGTCGAGGATTCCCTGCATCAGCTCCCACGACTTCTGCACGTACTCGCCGCTCGGGAAGAGCGTATGGTCGCCGTCCATCACGTCGAGCAACAGGCGCTCATACGCATCAGGAGAACTCGTGGCGCCGAATTCGGTTTCGTAGCTGAGGTTCATCCGCACCGGCTTGATCGCGACATCAAGGCCCGGCTGTTTGGAAACCACGTCGAAGGAAAAACCTTCGTCGGGCTGAAGGCGAATCGTTAAGCGGTTAGGCGTGAGCAGACCTTCGCGATTGAACAGGATCTGCGGCACGTCTTTGAAACGCACGACAATCGAACTCGCGTGGCGCGCGAGTCTTTTGCCGGTGCGCAGATAAAACGGAACGCCGGACCATCGCCAGTTGTCAATCAGTAACTTGAGCGCGACGAAAGTGTCGGTTCGCGAATTGGCGGCGACACCTCTTTCCGCCAGATAGCCGGGAACCTCTTTGCCGTCGATCTTGCCCGCCGCGTAGCGCGCCCGCACCGTCATCGCAGCCGCCTCCGCGAGCCGGATTGGACGGATCGCGCGCAGCACGTTGAGTTTGGCCTCGCGGATCGCCGCCGCATTAAGCGTCACCGGCGCTTCCATCGTAAGCATCGCTAGCACTTGCAAAATATGGTTCTGCACCATGTCGCGCAGCGCACCGGAATGATCGTAGTAGCCCGCGCGAGTGCCCACGCCTTCGGTCTCCGCGACCGTGATCTGCACATGATCGACGTTGCGGCTGCCCCATAGCCGCTCGAAGATCGAGTTGGCGAACCGTAGCACCAGGAGGTTCTGCACAGTTTCCTTGCCGAGATAATGATCGATCCGGAAGATCTGGCTCTCGCCGAGATGACCCCGCAGGATTCGGTTAATCTCGAGTGCGCTCGGCAGGTCGTGGCCGATCGGCTTCTCAACCACCACGCGCGAGAAATGCGGGGAATCGGGCTTGGCGATCAAACCCTCGGCGGAAAGCCGGGCGACCGAATCGCCGATCGCTTCGGGCGGTATCGACAGATAGAAAATTCGGTTGGGCGGGAGCCCGCGCGCTTTCTCGATCTTCTCCAGACGCTCGCGAAGCTGCTTCATTCCATCGGGAGCGGCAAGCGCGCCAAGGTAGTCAAGCGAATCGACGAAGACGCTCCAGCATTTCTCCTCGACTTTGAGCCGCGAGTATTTCTCGACCGCTTCGCGCGAGGATTTGCGGAACTCGGCCTGCGACATCGCGGTGCGCGCGAAGCCCAGCACCGCGCTGTTCGCCGGCATCATGCCGCCGCCGCAATGCACCAGGTTGTAGAGCGCGGGCAAGAGCTTGCGCCGCGCGAGGTCGCCGGACGCGCCGAAAATCACAATTGTCGAAGGCGGTGTCGGACGCGTGCGTTGAACGGTCAGGACTTCATGCATGGAAATGACTCTAACGCAGGCCGCGGCGCGAGGCGCTAGCTGGATTGCCCGTGTCTTGCTTGATACTCAATAATGACTCCCCGCGCATGAATCCGCCACCCTACTATTTTTCGCAGCTCTCTCATTGCGGAATTCTGCGATGAGCGGAGATTCAGCCACAGTGCGGGCCGAGACGCCGTCGCTCTTGTCCGAATGGCTGCCGGTCGTTCTGTGGATCGCGGTGATATTCACGCTTTCGACTTCGGCGTTTTCCGCGGCTAATACGTCGCGCATCATCGATCCGATCCTGCTCTGGCTGGTGCCGGGAATTTCGCCGATATCGCTCGATGTCGCCCATGCTCTGGTTCGCAAGTGCGCGCACTTTACCGAATACGCGGTGCTGTATTGGCTGCTGGCGCATGGTCCGCTTGCGCGGCGGCCATACCTTGCACTGCTGATCTGCGTCGCGTACGCATTCCTGGATGAAGGCCATCAGATTTTCGTGCCGGGACGAACGGCCTCGCTCTACGACGTGGCGCTGGATTCGACTGGCGCGGTCTTCAGCGGATTTCTGACTGTGGCTGTGAACGAACTGTCCTGAGCCGCCTCTGAGTTATGAAGAGACCGGCGGGACGCCGGTCCAACTGAAATATGCCGTTTCCCTCCCCGGACCCTGCGCTAGGCAGGTTCGGGCGCCGACGAAATTCGATCCATCCGCCCGAAGAACGCCCGCAGGTTGACAAGGTTGGCGGGTATCGTGATTTCACCGCGGAACGCGAAATAGCAGAGTTGGCCGTACAGCGCGAAATCCGCAAGACCGAGTCTGCCAAGCACGAATGGCCGTTCGCCGAGAGCTTCTTCGAACGGGGCAAGCGTCTCGGCAGCGTGAGTCATTTCGGCTTCGTGCCTGGCGATCATGTCGTCAACGAATCCTGCGCCGTACTTGCGCTCGCGGATTAGCCGCCACAAGGCGGCGCGATCGCTTCCGCGCTCGCGCCAATGAGCAAGCTCGTCGGGAATCGCCGCACGGAACAACGCGTCTTCGATCCGATTGTCGATATAGTCAGCGAGCACGCGATGCATCCCGCGCCATCCTGCCGGCAGCAGGGTTGGTTCGGGCTGCAGCTCTTCCAGGCGCGCCGCGATTCGCGCGGAATCGACGATCGTCTCACCGCCCTCGAGCGTGAGCGCCGGCACCATCAACTGACCCGAGACGGCGAGCAGCTCCTTGCGCTCGAGATAATCGACCTCGATAACTTCGTAGTCGATTCCCTTGAAGTCCAGGATCTTGCGGACCTTGGCGCAGTAGGGACTGCCCGCGAACTGGTAGAGAGTTGCCGTCATCTTGGTTTGCTCCGCGGCCGGACGAGTTTGGATGGGAGAGATTACCACGCGGCGCTCAGGCCGCGCAGACCCGCAGAATCGCGTCGAGGTCAACCTGGGCAAACGAGTCGCGCACGAAGTCCGCAGCCTCGAGCGCGGCGGGTGCGCGCGTATGCGCGATCGCGAGCACGAACATTCCGGCGCGATGGGCCGCCTCGATTCCGGCGGCAGAATCCTCGACCACAAGGCATTGCGACGCCTCGACCGGATCTCGCTGGCGGAGCAGAAATCCGATCCGTCCCAGCGCCGCGACGAACAGATCTGGCGCGGGTTTCCGGCGCTCCGCGTCCTCGGCGCCGAGCACGTCGATAAACAGGTCGCGCAGATGCGCGCGGCGCAACTGATCCTCAGCCAGGCGCCGCGGCGCTCCGGTCGCGAGCATCAGCGGGAACCGCTCGGCGCATTTACGCACGAACTCGGGAGCGCCGGGGTAGAGCCGATCGCCGTCGAGCAGGGTGCCTTCGAGGTCGAAAATTATCGCGCGAATCATTTGTTAGCTAGCGCGATTCGCCGCGCGCGAGAATCGGCACGATAGCGCGCTGCGGTGCGGGCGCCGAGACCTGCGCGTGGCCGGATTCGATCGTCATGTCGAGCTCGCTGCGCACGCCGAACCGCCCGGGCAGATAAATTCCCGGCTCGACCGAGAAGCAGGTGCGATCGATAAGCAGCCGGTCGTCGTCGGTCTCGAGCGAATCCAGATTCGCGCCCAGCCCGTGAACTTCGCGGCCGATCGAATGGCCAGTGCGATGCACAAATTCGGCAGCGAAGCCCGCCTGCTCGATCACGCGGCGCGCGGCGCGGTCGGCCTCGCGCCCGCTTATCGGCCTCGCGGCTGATACGCGCGACTTGACCAGATCGGCCGCCGCGTCGCGCGCCGCGCAGACGATCGCGAAAATCGTCGCGTGATAGTCCGGCACGGACTCGCCGACGAAACCGGTCCAGGTGATATCGGCATAGATGGAATCCTCCTCAGACTCCTTGGCCCATAGGTCGAGCAGGACGAAATCTCCGCGGCCGATTGCCGCTGAGTTTTCCGCGTCGGTGCCGAAATGAGGATCGGCGCTATGCGCGTTTGCCGCGACGATCGGCGGCTCGCGCGTGATTAGCCCGGCGCGATGGATTCGTTCCATCATGAATTGCTGGATCGAGAATTCATTGGCCGATTCGATCGCCGTCACGCGGCGCGCAATCTCGGCGAAAGTCTGATCGACGACGGCGCCGAGCGCGGTTCCGGCTCGGCGATGACCTTCCATCTGCGCGGCGGAAAGCGTCGCTTCGAATTTCTGGATCAGATCGGCGGCGGAAACAATTTCGACGCCGAGCGATCGGACCAGCTCGACCGTGCCCGCATCGACCCGCGACACGTACGGAATTGCAGCGCGCGGCGAATAGTTCATCGCGACGCGGCGCGCGCCTGAGAGAATCGTGCTGAGACCGGCGATCATCCCGGCGCTCGATTGATAGACGATTCGTTCAAGGCCAAGTGAGTCGAGGCGATGCGCTTCCACTGCGGAGACCAGAGCGCGCGCGTCGCCGCGCGCCGGCACGTAGCAGAACCATCGCCGCGTCGTCGTGCCGCGCTCGGAAAACCCGAGCACACGGTAAGCAATCGGATCGCTCAGGCGAAAATCATAGAAGAGCCATCCGTCGAGTCCGGCGGCGGCAAGTGCGCGAGAGATTTCCTGTAGGCGCGGATTGTTCACGAATTGTCCGCAGTCCCGAATCGCGCGCCCCACACGTTGACGCGTTCGGGATCGATCCGGACAATTGGGTTGCGCTCCGGTGCGAGCGTCATCGCGCGATACTGCGAATATTTATCGCGCAGATGCCGGAGCGCCAGCATATATTCCTCGTCGTCGGCGACGATATTGGCGCGTCCGCGCGCCATCACGTACGCGAGCTGGCTCCAGTCTTCCTCATAATGGTCGATAACAATCGCAACGGAAGGATTCGCGGCGATATTGCGCATCCGCTTGATCGTTCCACCGGGTGCGCGGTGCTTGGGCTTTTCGTCGATCACGAAATAAAAACGCGCGCCCTCGAACCAGAAACACAGCGGCACCGCATGCGGCGCGGCCGCGGCGTCGGCGGTTGCCAGATGCGCGATTCGCGCGGCGACCAGAAAATCGCGTACGCGAGGTTCGTCGAGATGGGCGACGGAGTCCTGGTTCATCACTCAACTCCTTTTGGGTCTTCGGCGAGCCGCTTTAACGCGGCGCGGGCGGCCCGCGACAATCCGGAATCGAGCTCGCCGCCGGCGGCGCGGCCAAGAGTATCGAGCACCCGCGGCGACGCGTCGGCGATAAGCCCCAGCGCGGCGGCGGCGGCCCGGCGGACGCCGGGGTTCGGATC
>JBOHWH010000164.1:0-19454 GCA_050736695.1 Binataceae bacterium (SeqCode)
ATGATACGCTGCGGCATCTGAACCCGTCGCTAATCTTCCTGCCAGGACATAAGCGTTGCGGTCCCGTTGCCCTGCCGACGGAAAGTCGAGTACACCAGTTTTCGCGACCCGGCGAAAGTACCCAGCGCATTGATCGTAAAGAACGTGCTCCGCGTGGTGACCACTTGGGTCAACGCCTGTCCCAGGGTGCCGAGGCCGGGAAGATTCGCGATGTCGGTGGTATTGGTGAAAGGCATCAGCATCCGCGCCGCGACCAGCTCCTTAACCAGTTTTGGATCGTCCATGAGCTGCGGGAGCAGGGCCGCGAGCACTTCGGGTGGGGCCGTGTTGGCGTTTACCACCGGTTCGGGAGCCACAGTCACAAACGGTTGCAGGCGGTTGAAGGTGGCTTCATCGACGCCCTTAATCAGGCGCAAATCGCCGATTGTCGGCATCGGGCCGTTTCGGGTCGAGTAGGGCGGGCGCAGACGCAGGTAATAGTCCATCCCTGCGCCGCCGGGCGTCGTGATGTTGGCAGGATTGATCCAATCCGCGATCGCCGGAATGATCTGGGGCGAGACCCCGAGAATCGTGAACAGCCGCTCCAGCTCGGCGGCAAAAGCCAGGTTGATTTTTCCGTTCTGAGGATTGACGAGCTGATTCAGATCGACTTTGCGCGCCTCATCGATAATCGACAGCGAGACTGTGCCTCCGTCCACCTCGATCGGTGGAAACGGGGTCGCCCACACGTCGGTCAGGCCGTCGTACGGAGTCTGATTCTGCGAGTCCATGCGCGAGTCTTCGGCGAGCAAGCCCAAGCCTACCGAGACCGCCGAGCGCGCCAGATAGTACGCGCGCAACTCGTTGGTCTGGTTGGCGGCTGACAGGTAGTTAAGCGCGGCCGCGGTGCTGAAATCGACGATGATGAGCGTCATCAGCGCGATACCCATCAGCACCACCAGGAGCGCGATGCCGCGCTCGTTCTTTTTGAGCGGCTTTACCATACCGCGATCGACATCGGCAGCATCACCTGCGTCGAGAAGCGCAGGTCGCGGCCGTTGGGCGCCGCGAGATCGAGATTGATCGAGACCGCGATCGGCAATTGTTGTCCGGGGGAAAGATTGCTGGAGTTCCAGGTGTCGCCCCATTGGTTGCCGTCGAAGTAGCGCAACCTGAGCGAGAGTATATTGTCCGCGAGCAGAGTCGGATTCGATTGCGCGCCGCCGTAGGCGAGTCCGCTTTGCTGAGACCGATAGAAGAGCAGCCATCCGTGATGCCGCGGGTTGGGACTCAACGTGTAGGAGACGATGTCTTCGGAGCTGTAGCCGGCGATCGAGCGGCGATGGCCCGCGTCAAGGGTCGAAACCGCAATCGTGTTGGCTTCTATTCCGCCCAGGAATTGCGCGTTGCCCTGCAGGTACACGTGGCTGGGTACGGCAGGGGTCTGAACGGCGCCGCGTATCTCGTTGGTCAGCTCCGAGATAATCGAGCGGCCGGCGCGGTCGGTCCACATACGCCCCTCGGCGTGCAATTTACTCGCGGCGACCGCATGAAACGAGCTCGCCATCATCGCCATGATCACCGCCAGAATCGCGACCGCGAGCATCATCTCGATAAGCGTGAATCCCGGCGCCATCCGGCGATGGCAGCGGTGCCGATTTGCGGACGGTCTAATCATGGATCGTCGTCGGATCCTTCGTCCTGCGACTGCTCGATCGGAATCGGATTATGCAAAAACTCGGTCAGCATGAAATGCTTCGATTGTTTGGGCCCGTAAAGCACGATCACCTGAACCTTGCACACATCGGGAAAGACCCCGGAGAGACTGACGATCCGCTCCCATTGAAAATTCGGATATTCTTTTGGAAACAGGGTCTCGAAATTGCCTTTGGTCGTGCCCGGATTCGGGAATCGCTCCATTTCCGCCACCGACATGACTGCCTGCGCCAGTTGCGCGGCCCGCGAGATGTCCTGCCCGTGAATCACGCTCTGCAGGCTCTGATGATGCAGCGCCAGCAGCGCCAGCAGCGCGATCCCCAACACTGCCATCGCCAGCATCACCTCCAGCAGCGTGAATCCTGTGCGCATCCCGATCGGACCAGCGGCGCAATCCTCGATGTTCCCAGCGCTGGTCATTGGCCCATCACCTGCGCGAGCGATTGGTCTCCGGCCAGGATTGAGACCTGACCGGTCAGCGGATTGAATACGAGCGTCATCACGTGCCCGGAGAGGTCTTCGAGGTGCACCACCGTCGCGTCCACGTAACCTTCCGGATAAAACTGGCAGGCTACGGTGCCGCGGGTGAAGGTGCCTTGATCGGCGACGGTGACGTCGCGAATCCCGACGGTCGGCGGCATCACAACTATCTTCCCCGCCATCGAATGGTCCGCGACGAACTGCGGATTAGCCGTGTAGGGATCAAGGCGTGCGACGCCGTAGCGCTGATGATCCAGATCGAAGACCAGGCGCAGCACCACTTTTTGCGTCGCCGCCTCGTCATACAGATATGATGCGCGCCCGGCCAGCCGGCGTGCTTCGCTCTTGAGCTGCGCCTTGCGAAAGCCGCCCATGTACGGCAGCGCGATCGTGAACATCAGCGCCATGATGAAGATGACGATCGCGAGTTCGAGCAGGGTGAAGCCGCGCTCGCCCTTGCGCAGCCGCTCCGCGATGCGTCGCCGCGAAGCCGGGGGCGTGATGCGCGAATAGAGCGCACGCCTCATAGCCGGCTCAGGACGAGCTACCGTCGATATCGTCGGCGCTCTGGACCCCGTCCGGCCCGAAGGATTTGAGCGCGTAGCTGTTGCCATCGCTTTGGTAGAAGTACGCATTGCCCCACGGGTCCGAGGGAAGCTTCTCGATATACCCGCCCTGTTCGTAATTGTTCGCCGTACGCCCGCTGCTGGGCGGGGTGACCAGCGCATTGAGACCCTGGTCGCTGGTCGGATAAGAACCGTTGTCCAGATAGTAACGATCCAGGGCCTGCTTGAGCTCCTGAATATCGGCCTGAGCCTTGGTGGTTTTCGCGCGGTCGGCAACGCCCCGCAGCCGCGGCACAACCATCAGCGCGAGCAGGCCGATAATCATGATGACCACCATTATTTCGATCAGAGTGAAGCCATCCTGATTGCGCAGTCGTGTTCGCATCGCTAAAACCTCGCGGCCCTCCGGTTACTGCATGATCTGGTTGAGCTGGAAGATCGGCATCAGCACGGCGAGCATCATGAACACGATAACAGCCGCCATCGCCAGGGTCATCACGGGCTCCAGAATTGTGGTCATCTGGCTGAGCGAGTGTGAGACTTCCCGCTCGTAATTGTCGGCCACCCGTTCGAGCATCCCTTCGAGTTCGCCCGACCGCTCGCCGACTCGAATCATCTCGATCAGCAGGGGCGGGAAGAGTCCGCTCTGCGCGAGGGTCTGACCCATTCCGTGGCCCTGCCGGATTTCCTCGCGGCTTTTTTCGATCGCGTCGCGAAGAAGTCCGTTGGTGACCACGCCCTTGACCGCATCCATCGCGGGCAGCAACTGCACGCCCGAGGCGAGCAGGGTCGAGAGCGTGCGTGCAAAACGCGCACAGATGATCCGGATCATCGTCTGACCCAGGTACGGCAACCGCAGCATCGCGGTGTCATACAACCTGCGCCCGCGCGGCGTGGTCAGGCCGAACGCAATCGCCGCGACTATCGCGACGAGCAGGAGCAGCAGCTCGATCCAGTAACCCGTAATCGCCGAAGACAGGCCGATCAGAACCTGAGTCGCGAACGGAAGCGCGGCGTGTTGCTGCTGGAAGATCGTCGCTACTTGGGGGACGACGTAAGTCACCAGGAATCCCATGATCGCGGTACCGACGCAGATCATAATCACCGGATAGGTCAGCGCGCCGCGCACCTTCGAGACAAACTCGGATTGCCGCTCGCTGTATTCGGCCAGCCGATCCAGGACCGATTCCAGCGCGGCGGCTTGCTCGCCCGCACGAACCATCCCGACGTAAAGCTCGGAGAAAATCTTGGGATGCATCGCCATCGCGTTGGCCAGAGAGCTGCCCTCGCGCACGCGCTCGCGCACCTGCGAGAGCATCCGCTTGATCCCGGCGCGCGACGATTGTCCCGAGAGCGCCGCGAGCGCATCGACGAGTTGCACTCCCGCGCCAAGCAGCGCGGCGAGCTGGCGCGTGAGCAACCCCAGCTCAGAGGCGGGCATCCCTTTGCGCGAGAATGGCGACAGGCTGCGTTCGGGTTTATTCTCAGTGCCGGCCTCCGCGGAGAGTTCGATTGGAAAGACGCCCTGCTCGCGCAGCTTCGTGCGCGCGTCGCGCGGGCTATCGGCGTCGATGACCCCGGTTACGTTACGGCCTTCGGCTGAAAGGCCTCGGTAAGCAAAGACTGCCATCGCTCGTGGCAGACATCGCGCTCAGGCGATGTCTTCCTGGGTCCGTAGCAGCAATTCCTCGATCGAAGTTTCTCCGGCCAGTATCCGGTCGGCTCCGTCTTCGCGCAGCAGTTTCATGCCCTTGCCGGTGCAATGGCGGCGCATCGTGGCGCCGTCGCTGTTCTGCATCACCAGCGCGCGGATCTCGTCATCCATCAACATCAGTTCCTGAATCGCAAGCCGGCCCTTGTAGCCGGTGTTGCGGCATAGGCGGCATCCCTTTGCGCGATAAACAGGATGCGGAATATCGGCGGGCGTCAGGCCGAGGCGCGCGAGTTCGGCCGCCGTCGGAGTGTACGCTTCGCGGCATTCGGTGCAGAGCTTGCGCACCAGGCGCTGTGCCAGCACCGCAAGGATTGAAGACGACACCAGGAACGGCTCGATTCCAAAATCCAGCAGACGGGTGACTGCGCCGAACGAGTCGTTGGTGTGCAGAGTCGAGAACACCAGATGGCCCGTCAGGGCCGACTGGATCGCGATTTCGGCGGTCTCGCCATCACGGATTTCGCCGACCATGATCACGTCCGGATCCTGGCGCAGAATCGAGCGCAAGCCGCCGGCGAAGGTCAGATCGATTTTTGGATTCACCTGCATCTGGCCGACGCCGCGAAGCTGGTATTCGATCGGATCTTCGATCGTGATGATATTTTTCTCGGGCGAATTGATTCGGCTAAGGCACGCATAGAGCGTGGTCGATTTTCCGGAACCGGTCGGACCAGTGGCCAGAATGATGCCGTGGCTCTGGCGAATCAGTCGATCGATCTTGCGCAGATTTTCTCCGGAAAAGCCCAGATGGTCGAGATTGATATCAATCGCCGCCTGTGCGCGATCGAGCAAGCGCAGCACCAGCCGCTCTCCGAACGCGGTCGGGATACTCGAGACGCGGATATCGATATCGCGCCCCGCGATCCGCAGCCGGATACGCCCGTCCTGCGGCAACCGCTTCTCGGCGATATTGAGGCCCGACATAACCTTGACGCGCGAGGTGATCGCGGGCTGAAAGCGCTTGGGCGGCTCGAGCACGTCGTACAGCATTCCGTCGACGCGGAACCGCACCACCATCTCGCGCTCGAAAACTTCGATATGAATATCGCTGGCGCGGTCCTTAACCGCTTGCGACAGGATTCCATTGACCAGCTTGATGATGGGCGCCGAGTCGTCGGTCTCGAGCAGATCGCGCGGCTCCTGCGCGAGCTCGTTGGCGACCACGTCGAGCCGCTCTTCCTCGAGATCGATCATCAACTCTTCGGCGGTCGTGTTGCTCGCGTTGTCGTAGGCGCGATTGATGGCTTCGTTGAGGATCTCGGCGGGAGCAACGACCGGGTTGATTGAGACACCGAACAACAGGCGAAGATCGTCGAGCGGCTCGTAGTTCGAGGGATCGACGACGGCGACGGTCACTCCGGACTCGTCACCGGCAATCGGCAAAAGCCGGTTTTTTTTCGCGTAATTTATCGGAACTTTACTGACCAAGGCGCTGTCGAGGGAGTGTTCATCGATATGCGCCTGGAAGGGCAGGCGGTACTCCTGCGCGAGTGCGCGAGCAAGGCGCTGGGGCTCGAGTGCGCCCATCTCGACCAGCACGTCGGCGAGCTCCTGACCCGGCTTGCGGCGCTGGCGAGCTTTGTCGAGATCCTGGGGCGACACCCACGATCGGTCCAGCAGGATCGCCTCGAAACTCTTACGCGCAGTAGCCATTATTGAGTCGCGGACACTCCAGCGACGCGGGTTCGGTTTGAATCATCGTTGATGGCCGACGTTATGGCCCGCCGCGGCGCCTGAAACGCCGTATGGACACAATTAGACATGATAGGTCCAGGGCTTTGCAAGCGTGCCATCGCAGAGCCAATCAAATTAAATCCAATGTTCTCCAAGCCTAATAGTGGTTTCCGCCGGGAGGTGCGAGTTTTGGCGCTCCCATTCCCGCCGAAAATCCGCCGCCTTCCTTGGACGGCATCGTATGCTGCACCTCGGCCCATGAGACGAGTTTGCCGCCCTGAAACTTCAAATCGATGAAAGTTCCCCGGTCGCCTTCCTTCACTTGGGTATAGAGAAGCGCGGCGGTCAGGTCGTTCGAGTTGGGTTTGGACGCGTAGCTCCAGACCTCGACGTCGTCATTCAGGAACGTATGGATATCGGGCTCGCCGTATTTTTTATGGACCTCCACCATCGATTCGCCGATTTTCAGATTCCCGGTCATCCGCGAGGCTTTGACTCGCGCACCCGCCTGGTAGAACAGGCCGCAGCCGTAGATTGGCGCGGCGGCGATCGCGGCTATTATCATGATCGGAGCAAATCGGTGCATTTTCGCCATCGATGGATCGTTTGAGATTGTGTTTGGCCCCGACCGCCCTTGTCAACGTGAGCCGCGAGCGGCGACGCACTGAGTAGCCGCATATGCTATAGAACCTGCGTGGAGTTATCCACGCAGGAGAGGCCCTGATGGCCCAGAAGCTTCGGCTGGTCAAAGGCGCATCGCGTCGCGGCGCGCTGGTTTATGGAATGCGAATTTTTGACGAGGCGCACGTCGCCGCGGTCGAAGATGCCAAGGTGACGCTCGAGGACGGCAGCGCCGGCCGCGTCACGATGCATTATATCGAGGGCACCCGCGAGCAGATCCGCCGCCAATTGATGCAGAGTATCGACGCTTTTTTTGAACTGCTCGACGAACAATAGGCGCGAGCAATATACGCGAGCAACAGACATACGAGGTAGCCATGAAACTCGAGTTCGTGAAGTACGACAAGCGCGACCATATCGCGCACATCATGTTCAACCGTCCGGAGCGGATGAACGCGCTGCACCCCGCCTGCCACCTCGAGATGGACCAGGTGTGGGACGATTTCGTCGCCGACAAGGCGATGTGGGTCGCAATCGTGACCGGAGCGGGTGACAAGGCGTTTTCGGCGGGCAACGACCTGCGCTGGACCGCCGAGCATCGCGGCGACATGACGGGCGCGTTGCGCGGCAAGGGTGGATTTGCGGGAATCACCGCGCGCTACGATATCTACAAACCGATTATCGCGGCGGTTAACGGCTTCGCACTGGGCGGCGGATTTGAGATCGCGCTCGGATGCGACATCATCATCGCGGCCGAGCACGCGCGCTTCGGACTGCCCGAGCCTCGCGTCGGCCTGATGGCCGCGGCAGGCGGAGTGCATCGCCTGCCGCGGCATATTCCGCACAAGATTGCGATGGGCATGATGCTGACGGGTCGGCACATCACCGCGCAGGAAGCGCATAAGTGGGGAATCGTCAACGAAGTGGTGCCGATGAAGGATCTGATCCCGACCGCGGAAAAATGGGCGGCGGAGATCATGGAGTGCTCGCCGCTCTCGGTGCAGGCCACCAAAGAAGCCGCGATGGCGGGGCTGGGACGCCCGGTCGAAGACGCAATCGCGAAGCATTACGACCTGCAGGCCAAACTGTTCAAATCCAAGGACGCCGTCGAGGGTCCGCTAGCGTTCTCCCAAAAACGCAAACCCAACTGGACCGGCGAGTAGAGGACAGCGCAGTCGAGCCGGTGCAAACCGGCCCAACGCATGCCGATGATCCGGAGGATATGATCGGTCATATCGTGATGAAGGTGCTGAGCTTCGCGCGGACGAGTTGCGCGATATCGGACGGCACAGCGGCGCCCGCATAGCGGATCGGCCGGGCGATCGTGTCGATACTGCGGATATGGCTGGTCAGAATTTCTCCGGCGATCGGCAAGCCCGCCGGCAAAACGACACTCGTCGGGAACGGCCGGATCTGCGATGTGATCGGACAGACGACGGCCAACCCCGTATGTATGGTGAACGTGGCCGGAGAGACCACCAGCGCTGGGCGCCGGCCAGCCTGCTCTCTGCCTTTGGTTGGGTCGAAGTCGGTCCAGATCAGATCGCCGGTGCCGGGAACATAGGTTCGCGCCGTCATTCCTCGACGACCTCACGCCCGACATCCGGCCCCCAATCGAAGGCTCCGGAATAGACAGCCCGCCACTTGGCCGCACTCTTGCCTTGGAACAGTTCCTCGAGGGTGAAATGCGGAAGCGCACGACGGATGACGATATTGCCGTTGCGCGCCTCGATATCGACCCGCTCGCCGCCGCCAATTCCGGCCGCCTTGACGATCTCGCGCGGCAATCGGATGGCCAAATTCTTTCCCCATCTTCCAACCGTGATTTGTGACATGGTTCCTCCCGATTGAGGGATATCCCTAGCATATCCCGTGTGGAGGTTCGACGCGACCGCGGGCTCTCCTGGCTTACCGAAAGGTTAGATGCCGAGCGCGCGTCAAGCGGCGCGATCCTCGATGCCGAGATTGAGACCTCTGCGTATCGCCCTCATCGCGCAATGCGGCAGTTATGCGGGAGAGCGGCGGCGGGTCATTTCGGCGCGGAACGAAGCCAACTCTTGCGCCTGGCGCGCGGCGTCCCATCCTAGTTCCGCGCCCATCAGTTGGACGACTGCGGGCGCTGCCGCGTCGGCTTCGAACGGATAGCGCCAGACCATCGCGGTGCGCCTGACCATGAAGTCGTCCAGTCGCGAGACCATCTCATTTCGCACCGCGTGTATCACCTCGGCTCCGATTACGGGACATCCCGGAGCCAGGGGAGCGGCCAGGTCGGCGCGAGTCGCGGCGATCTGCGCGGGAATTACCGCGCGAGTTCCGTAGCGCGCGAGCAGAATCTCGCGCGCCACTCGCGGCAGCGTCGCCAGGGCCTCGACACCCGTGCGATCGCCGGCTTCGTCGGGCCGGGCGCCGGGCAGAGGAGTCTGGCGCGTCGGGCAGACGCCGGGCGCGCGTCCGAGATCCTTCATCACGCGGGTGACGAGCTTCTCTGCGATCTCGCGATGCGTCGTCAACTTGCCGCCCGCGACGGTGAGCATCCAGGACGCGCTTTCCAACATCACCTCTTCGCGCGGGATCGACGACGGCGCCTTCGAGTCGGCGCCGTTCTCGACCAGCGCGCGCAGTCCCGCGAAGCTCGACGCGACATCCTCTGCGGTGAGCTTGATTCCGGGCAGGCTCTCGGCGAGCACTCCGAGCAGGTAGGCGACGTCGGCCTTGTCCGGCGCGACGGCGGCAGGGTCGGCGCCGTAGTCGGTGTCGGTGGTGCCGACCAGAACGTATTGGTCATGCGGCATCACGAAAATAATTCGCCCGCTCTCGTCGGCCAGCACCAGAGAGTCATGCACCGGCAGCGTCGTGCGCGGGAACACCAGATGGACGCCCTTGGTCAGCCGCACGCAGTTGCGCGCGGAAGGATCGTCGAGGCGGCGTAGATGGTCGACCCATGGCCCGGTGGCATTGACGAAGATTCGCGCGCGCAGGTTGAGCGCGGCGCCGGTCGCAAGATCTTTCACCGCCATCGAGGCGAGGCGGCCGCCGGCGTTGCGTACAAAGCCCTCGACGCTGGCGTAATTGGCGGCCGCGGCGCCATGAATCGCGGCGTCGAGAATATTCTCGAACGTGATTCGCGAGTCGTCGGCCCAGGCGTCGTAGTAGAGCGAGCCTCCGGTCAACCCTGTACGAACCAGTGCGGGTTCGATCTCGCGCACGTTTGCGGCGCTCAGGTTGCGATGCCACTGCGCGCGCGGCATCCGCGCGAATAGATCGTACAGCCACAGCCCCATCGACATCGTGAAGCGTCCAAAGCCGCGGCCGCGATAAATCGGAAATATGAAGCGGATCGGTTTGACCAGATGCGGCGCGGTGTGGCGGCGCAGCCGCTCGCGCTCGCGCAGCGCCGAGTAAACCAGCCTCAACTGACCTTGCGGAAGATAGCGGAAGCCGCCGTGGATCAGCTTCGAGGATCGCGACGATGTCCCACCCGCGAAATCTCCGCGATCGACAATCGCGACGCTGAGCCCGCGCATCGCGGCGTCGCGCGCGGCCGCGGCGCCGTTGATTCCGCCGCCGATAATCGCGAGATCGAATTCCTCGGCGCCCAGACGCGCGATCGCGCGCGCACGGTCGAGGGGATTTTCGCCCGGCGTCATCGATATTCGCAGGTCTTCGCCGCTATAGGTGTCGCGAACCGCGGCGGCGCTTAGTCTTCAGGCTCTTCCTGGAATGAGTAGCGTTCCTCGCGCCACGGATCGGCGCGATTGTGGTAGCCGCGCACTTCCCAGAATCCGCGCTTGTCGAACTCGCAGAATTCGATTCCGCGCACCCACTTGGCGCTCTTCCACGCGTAGAGCTTGGGCACGACCAGACGCAGCGGAAAGCCGTGGTCGGGCGGCAGATCGCGGCCGTCATGGCGATGCGCCAAAATCACGTCGTCGTCGAGAAATTCATTCATCGGCAGATTGGCGCTGTAACCCTGCTCGCAATGGATAACGACGAAATGCGCCTCGGGTTTGAGTGTGAGGAGCTTCATCAGGTCCAGCACCTTGACGCCTTCCCATAGGTTGTCGAGGCGCGACCATGCGGTGACGCAATGAAAATCGCTTATCTGTTTGGTCTGCGGCAGCGCGCGGAACTCTTGGTACGAAAAACGCAGCTCTTTCTCGACGAGGCCGGTCACGCGAAAATCCCACTTGGCCGGATTGAAGCGCGGCGTCGGTCCGTACGACAGCACCGGGAATTGATTGGTCAGAGTCTGGCCCGGAGGAACCCGGTCTTCCAAATCTTCGATGATGAGCGGCTTTCCCATATGGATTGTTAATAGCCGAGCCGGATACCCGGCGAAAGGGTATTCAATCCGCGCGATTACGGCCCATTGCGCGGATTACCGCCGCCGTCATTTCGTGGGTCGTCGCTTTGCCGCCTAGATCGCGCGTCAGCACGCGGCCCGACTGCAGGACTGCGCCAGTCGCGGCGCGAATCTTTTTCGCCGCGGCCGGACGCCCGAGATAATCGAGCATCATCGCACCGGAGAGAATCGCTGCGATCGGGTTCGCAAGACCCTTGCCCGCGATATCGGGCGCGGTCCCGTGGACGGCCTCGAAGATCGCGCCCTTGTCGCCATAGTTCGCACCCGGCACCAGGCCCAAGCCTCCGACCAGGCCCGCGCAAAGGTCGGAAACGATATCTCCGTACAGATTTTCGAGCAGCAGGATATCGAACGTGCTCGGATCGGTGACCAGCCGCATGCACGCGGCATCGACGATCTGTTCCTGGTAGCCGATTTCCGGGTAGCCCTTGGCGATCGCGCGGGCGCATTTCAGGAACAGGCCGTCGGAGAGCTTCATGATGTTGGCCTTGTGAATCGCGGTGACCGACTTGCGCCGATTGTGCCGCGCATACTCGAACGCGAAGCGCGCAATTCGCCGGGACGCGCGCGCGGTGATGATCTTGATACTTTCGACGACGCCGGGCGCGACTTCATGCTCGATTCCGGAATAAAGATCCTCAGTGTTCTCGCGCACTACAATTAGATCGACATTGCGAAACGGCGTATGCACTCCCTTGAAGCTCATGGTCGGACGCAGGTTGGCATACAGGTCGAAAGTTTTTCGCAGGTAGACGTTGATCGAGCGGTAGCCCACGCCGATGCTGGTTTCGAGCGGTCCTTTGAGGGCGATACCGGTACGCTTGAGCGATTGGATCAGCTCGTCGGGAACGGGATTGCCAAAGCGCTTGAGCGCGCCCGCGCCGGCGGCTTGGCGGTCCCAATCGATCTTCACGCCGGTGGCCTTGATCACCTCGAGCGCGGCGGAGATGACTTCGGGGCCGACGCCGTCGCCGGGAATCAGCGTGACGGTCGGCACCGCGTCCGTGCGGGGAGAGATCAGTTCATTGGTTCTTGCCATCGGGCTCAAGTTATTTCGTCAACGATTGCGAGAAAAATATCGGCGGCATTGGTGCCGGTCGGCCCGGTGCGAAACAGATCTCCGGACGCCTCCAGAAGATTGTACGCGTCGTTGCGCGCCAGTGCTGTAGCCGCATCGAGTCCGCGCGCCGCTGCACGCGCGACGGTTGCCGGCGATGCGAAGCCGCCGGCGGCATCGGTTGGGCCGTCGATTCCGTCGGTCCCGGCGACGAGCGCGCTAATTTTGCGCTGCGGCGCGACTTGCGCGAGCTCCGCCGCAATCGCGAGTGCGCAATGTTGCGCACGGCCGCCTCTGCCGCCGCCGCGAACGGTTACGACCGGCTCGCCGCCGGCGATCGCGCAGATTCGTCCTTTCGGCAGTGCTGCGATTCGATCCGCGAGTGCGCGGCCGACCTCTTCGGCCTCGCCGCGCAGCTCTGGAAATCCTTCGACCGCATATCCCGCCGAGGCGGCGGCCTTCGCGGCGGCGTCGAGGGCCGCCGTGTTGTCGCCGATAATCGCATTGGTCACCCGCGCAAAGACCGCGTCCCCGGGCTTCGGCGTCTCCGAGATTTCGCCCGATACGCCCCGTTCCAGATGCTCGCGCACGCGCTCGGGCGCGCGGCCCCATACGCCGCGGCGCTTCAGCACCGACACCGCGTCGGCGAATGTGGTTGGGTCGGGCGCGGTCAGGCCGGATCCGATCGTCGCGAGGTCGTTGCCCGGCACGTCGGAGAGAATCAGTCCGAACACGCGCGCAGGCATCGCCGCGGCGGCGAGATGCCCGCCCTTGACGGCCGACAGATGCTTGCGCACGAGGTTGAATTCGCGAATCGGCGCGCCGGAGCGCAAAAGCGCCGCCGTGACCGCGATCTTGTCTTCTAGGAGGAGGCCGGGCGCGGGAGCGGAGAGCATCGCGGAGGCGCCGCCGGAGAGCGCGACGATCACCAAATCGTCGTCGCGCAGGCCGCGCACCAGACCGAGTGCCGCGTGCGCGCTATGCTCCGAAGCGCGGCCGGGGATGGGATGCTCTCCGCGCAGCAGGTCAAATCGCTTGAGCACAGGAGCCTCGCTTGGCGCGGGAATCACTGCGATACCGTCGGCGATTCGATCGTCGAGCCGGGTTTCCAGCGCCGCCGCCATCGCGGATGCGCCTTTCCCGATCGCGAGCACGATCACGCGCCTGGCGGCGGCGATCTCCGCGGGCAACACGGCAGCCTGCGCGATCGCGCCATCAAGCGCTCGATATATCAGGCGCGCAGGATCGACCGCGGCGACCGCCGCGCGATAAAAGCGCTGCAACTCAGCGCGTGCAGTGGCTTCGTAATCAGCGGAAAGCATCGCCCAAGCATTGTGCCATGCCCGCGCAAGCGCATGCATCCGTGGACAAGTTCGAGCAGTCCGCTCGATTGCTGCCACCGCTCTCACAGTTGTCATTCCCGCGCGCGCCGCGAGTGAGGAATCCCGGAGGTTTCTCCTCTGTCAGTACCGGCCGGCGTCTCGAGGCTGTCGAAAAAAGGCCGGCTCGTCTGATTCCTCCCCCATGGTTTGACATGGGGGAGGATTAAAGGAGGGGGTGCAGGATTCTTCCGCCGCATCGATAACCGACAGGCGCGCCGCTATCTCGAATGACCGACAATGTGCGACGCGCGCGGGAATAACACTTCGGGCTAACGCATCAGGGAGGCGCTTATGAAGCGCCGTGACTCAGCGGGGGCGGAGGGTTTTTATTTCGCTAGATTTCATTGCGACCAGCACTATCGAGGCCATCGCGGCGAAGATTCCGGTGCCTACTACCCCTGGAATCGCGAGGAGGTCTTTGTCGAGGCGCGCGGGGTTGTGGATTTCCTTGACCCCGCAATCGAGGATTAGGTTTCCGTTGTCGGTGATGAAATCCGCGCCGTCTTTTTGACGTACAATCGGTTTGAGTCCGAGCGCCGCTATTTTGCGCGTGACGAGGGGCACCGCGAACGGCACTACCTCGACCGGCAGGCTGCCACGCGCGCCGAGCTTGCGCACCAGCTTTTCCTCGCCGACCAGGATGACGAGCTTGCGCGACGAAGCGGCGACGATCTTCTCGCGCACCAGCGCGCCGCCATAGCCCTTGATCAAGTTGAGGCGCGGATCGACTTCGTCGGCGCCGTCGAAATCGAAATCGATCTTCGGCGCGTCGGCCAGCGATGCGATCTCGATTCCCAGCGAACGGGCAAGCTCTTCACTCGCGCGCGAGGTCGGAACTCCGCGCACCGCGAGCAGGCTATGCCCGAGCGCGCTGATAAAGGCCGACGCGGCGCGGCCGGTTCCGAGTCCAATCACCTGGCGGGGCCGCACGCTGCGCAGCGCGAATCTGCCCAGCGCTTCCATCTGATCGTGCGCGCCGGCCGGCGGCTGCGCGTGTACTCCCTGCGCATGCTGAGTCATCGAGTTCGGGATCGATGTTGAGGTCCCCATGTGAAGTCCTCTAAAGCATGCTCCAGCCGCGTTACTTGCCGGTCCGGAGCAGGTTCATGAACTCGTGGCGGGTTTCATGATTGGTTCGGAACACGCCGAGCATCGCCGAGGTCGTGACCCACGAGTTCTGTTTTCGGACGCCGCGCATCCGCATGCACATATGTTCGGCTTCGAGCACCACGGCAACGCCGAGGGGCTCGACCTCTTCCATAATCGTCGATGCAATCTGAGTCGTCAGCCGTTCCTGCACCTGGAGCCTGCGGCAATATATTTCGACCATCCGGGCAAGTTTCGAGATTCCGACGATCCGCTTATCGGGCAGGTAGGCCAGGTGCGCCTTGCCCATGAAGGGGAGCAGGTGATGCTCGCACAGCGAATAGAAGTCGAGATTCTTGCACAGGATAATTTCCTGGTAATTTTCTTCGACGAACAACGCGCCGTTGATCGCGACCTTGGGATCCTCCTGATAGCCGGCGGTCAGAAAATCGTACGCTTTGACTACGCGCTGGGGAGTGCGCAAAAGGCCTTCGCGCTCGGGGTCCTCGCCGACGTAGCGCAACAGAGTGCGGACGGCATCTTCGGCCTGAACGCGCTGACGTTCGGAGCGTGCAACGGAATTGTCGGGAAGGTCCCGAACTAAAGATTTGCGGTTTTGCGCCATTGGCTAAACTCCAACGCAAGCTCGATTGCGAGCGAGGGCCCGCCACCACTCATTATGGCAAATCCCGCGGCCTCGCGGCTGAGCGATTTCATCAGCTCCAGGTTCTCCCGTATCGAAAAGGCTCGAGCCTGAGTCTCGTTCATCCCGGAGTAGCGCTCCAGATGTCCGCGGGCGCCGCCAAGGTCCCTGACCTTATCTTGCATGTATTTCGCCATCGCGGGCCGTTTGATCGGCAAAATTCCGAACATCACCGCGATCCCGATCCGGCGCGCGTGGGCAAGGAACCGGCGTGCGGTTTCGGCCTCGAAAATTGGCTGGGTGAGGGCGAACTTCGCGCCGGCGCGCGCCCTGCGCTCGAGAATTTCCACCTCGCGATCGAAGTTCTTCCGGTAAGGATTTGCGACCGATCCCGCATAGATCGCAGGCAGCGTTTTGAGCGCGCCCTTACCCTCGCCGGTGTCGCCACGATTCAGCATCGCGATCATCGCAAGCAATCCATACAGGTCGAGGTCGTGTACGGCGCTGGCGCCCTCGGGGTCGCCGGGGGGAATCTTGTCGCCGGTCAGCGCGACGACGGCGTCGATGCCAAGCGCGCTTGCGCCAAGCAGATCGGACTTGAGCGCGAAGCGGTTGCGGTCGCGGCACGAGACGTTGAGCACCACCGGAACCTGCAGGCGCGCCTTGATCATCGAGGCAAAAACCAGCCCCGACATTTTTACGCGGCCAAGAGCATTGTCGGTCAGATTGATCGCATCGACATGCCCGCGCAAAGCTTCCAGATGACGCAGCAGCATTTCGGGATTCACGCCGCGCGGCGGAGAGACTTCAACCCAGAGCGCGGGGTGACGCGAGGCAAGGCTTTCGGCGACGGTTGCGGACACTCAGAGTCTCCGTTCGTCTGAGCGTGCAGGCTTTAAGCCTGGCGCCGCTCGGTCGCCTTTACCTTCTGGTACTTGCGGTAGTCGTAGCCGGTCGCCATCGCCATCAATAGCGGCTCCATCCCGCCTTCGCGTTCGCGGCGCAGGACGCGCAGGCGGTCGAAGAATTCACCGAAGTCTTTATCGACCCGGCTATGCCCGTCGAGCGGGGCGAGAAAGAAATCGTGCAGGCGGGTGACAGTGAAGCGCAACGAGGAAAAGCGCAACTCGTTGGGGAAGGCGTCCCATTCCGCCAGCGACAGCGTGCGCACTGACTCGTAGCCTCCGAGCAGCGCGCGAAATCGATCGAGCGAGTAGGCGCCGCCGACGAAGCAGAGCGCGTTGACGGCGGTTGCGATGTCGAAAATAAATTTGCCGCGGCAAGCGGCTTCGAAGTCGAGCACCGCGGTCAGCTTTTCGCCGCGGAACAGCAGATTGTCCGGAAACAGATCGCCGTGGATTACGCCCTTGGGCAGCTTGCCCTCCAGATAGCGGGTCAGGTACTCGACCTCGTCGTCCAGGGTGCGGCAGATTTTGCGGAAGTAATTGGGCAGGCGGCTGCGGACGTTCAAATACAGATCGGCGATCCGCTCGAAGCTGAAGCGGTTGTCGATGCCTTTCTTGTAAGCCTTGCCGATGACGTGCAGATCGCCGAGCGCATGGCCGATCGTGTCGAGATGCGACATCTTGATCTTCTCGACCGGCAGCACGCGCCCTTCCTGGTAGCGGAACAGCGAGACGCACTTGTTGTTGAACGCGCGGTAAAACCGGCCCATCCGATCCTGCATCGGATGCGGGCATGGGAACCCGTGCTTGCGCACGAACGAGAGCAGATCGATCTCGCGTTTGAGTTCGTTCTCGCTCTTGACCTCATCGATCCTGAGCAGGAACTTTCCTTTCGCGGTCTCGAGGATGTAATTGCTGTTGACCGACCCTTCGACGACGCCGGTCGCGCCGGTAACGCGGCCGAGCGCGTAGTCGTCGGAAAGTTCCTTGAGGAACGGTTTGCTTAACTCGGTATAGACTGCCATGCGGGAATGTTCGATCCGGTATATCGACGGAAGTTTAGAGCCATAGCTTCGGCGGGTCAACTAGGGTCCGAAAATAGGGCCTTTTTTAACGATTGTTCAGTAGTGGGCGACCTTCAGCGAAATCGGTTGTGGTACCAAGCTAAACCCTGATTAGGAGACTAGCATGCCTGTCAAGAAAAAAAGTGTGAAACCCTCCTCCAAGCCCGCGCCTGCCGCCGCATCGGCGTCCGCCTCGCTTGCGCTGGAGGGGCGCAAAGCTCCGGCTTTCGAGCTTCCCACGGGAGAAGGCGCAAAGGTCAAGCTCAGCGACCTCATCAGCAAAGGCAACGTCGTGCTCTATTTCTATCCCAAGGACATGACGACGGGATGTACCGCGCAGGCGTGCGGCTTTCGCGATAACCTGTCCGGCGTGCGCAAGCTGGGCGCGCAAGTCGTCGGTGTCAGCGCCGACACGCCGGCCTCTCACGTCAAGTTCAGCGGTAAATACGAGCTCAACTTTCCGCTCTTGAGCGACGCCGACAACAAGGTCGGTAAGCTCTACGGCGTGTACAAGATGAAATCGATGTACGGGCGGCAGTACATGGGAATCGAGCGCACGACGTTCGTGATCGATCGCTCCGGGGTCGTGCGCAAGGTCTTCCCCAAGGTGAAGGTGGCCGGGCACACTGAAGAGGTCGTCGCCGTGCTCAAAGAATTGGGCTGATCAGAGCCTCACGGCGGGCATCCTGGATCGTTCACGAGCGGGAGCGGCGGCGCGTCCGGAATCGACGCACCGAGCGATGGCGAGTTATCGAAGTCGAACATATCCTCGAGCGTGCTGGCGTTCGCGTCGCGCGCCGTCAGATGCGCTCCCTGCAGGAAGCGTTTTTCGACGAGCGCCAGCATCGAGGCATGATCGGCGACCGTATGCGACACGTACTGCGGCTTGGCGAATGGCGATACCGCAAGGAATGGAACCCGAACGCCGAGTTGATTGAAATTCGCGCATGCGCGCGGATATTTGGCATCGGCCTTGAAACCGCGGCACAGGCTCTTTACCTCGGCCTGGCTGGCGCTACACTCGGCGCCGGAGCCGGGCGTTTGGCTGGCGGGCGGATTCGATAGATCGGCGCACATTCCGGGGCTTATGCCGTCGGGATTGAGCGCGCCGTTTTGAGCGGCCGCCGGAGGCGCGACGTGATCGTAGAATCCGCCGTGCTCGTCGTAGGTGATGAACACGATCGAATCCTTCCACTGCGGGCTTGCGCGCATCGCGCTCACAATCTGCCAGACAAAATATTCGCCGGCCCGAATATCCGACGGCGGATGCTCGTCGGTCTCGAATATTCCCGACCCAATTTGCTGATCGGGAGACATAGAAGAATCCACCAGGGCGAGAGCCGGCAAGGTTCCCGCAGCCGCGTCCGCAAAGAAATTGCTCATCGAGCGGACGTGGCTCTGGTCGCTGCCCCGGAACATCGAGGAATAGGGGGTATCGGCCGCATAGGAGAGCCAACTCACCCCAGCCTGATCGAGCAAATCGAAGATGGTGCCGGTAATCGGCTTGTAGCCGCCCGCCGGCGGGATCATCTCGCTGGTTGTGACGTGACCGAATGACGTACCCGCCATCAAGTAGGAACGATTCGGCATCGTCGGTCCGGGTACCTCGCAAAAGTAACGATCGTCCAGCGCAAAGGTCTCGGCCAGTCCGTAATAAAAGGGAAGCTCATCCTGATCGTAGAAGCCCATCGTGTCGTCGCCCGGCGACTCGCCGCTGAGATCTTGTTCGTCTTTTTGATTGACGATCACAAAGCCGTTGTTGCGCGAATGCCGCAGAGCGGCGTTGGGCATGGAGGAATTGAGCTCCTGATGCGCCTGCCGCCATCCGTGCGCCAAGTCGGGTCCGGTGCAGTAGCGCGGGTTATGGAAAGCGTTTTCGCGCCCGCGGTGGAGCTCGCGATTGAAATTGGTGCACACCAGGCCGCTTGAGCCATTGGTGCAGGTGAGTCCATCGACGCACTTGTTGTCGGATGAAGAGCATGGGCCCGCCGACGCTGGATGGTACGGGCTCTGCGGATCATACGGCAGTGCGCCGAAATAATTATCGAACGAGTGATTTTCCTGCATCACGATGATCACGTGATTCAAGTTGGCGAGATTTCCGTCGGCGAGTGCGCACCCGCGCGCAGCGAGAGTCATCGCGAAAAACGCGAGCGTCGCCGCCGGAAATTTGAGAGATGAATTCACCCGGACCCCCTTAGGAC
>JBOHWH010000165.1:0-5503 GCA_050736695.1 Binataceae bacterium (SeqCode)
CCTCGGGTCTTCCCGTTACCTGAAATCGCCGCACTGCTCGCACCGGCGAAGGAATCAAAACGCCGGGAGGATGCAGGTCGTCCCCAAAGTCGGAGAAGGCGATCGTGAGGGTCTGCACGAACGCCCCGGGATCCTTCGACTCCGGCCGCAACGGCCGCCGCTCAGGATGACGGAAAGGAGAGCCACAGCGGGCTTCCGCTCAGAGGTTGTGAATTTATTCGCCGTCCGGGATTCTCTTCGGCAAGCGCCGGGCAGGCTCTCGCGCGGCAGCCATACGCGGGAATGACACTCGTGGCTGATGTGCCTCGGGAATTCGACTGAAGGAGCCTCACTCAGAAAGAGTTGACGGGGGCAGTCGGCGCGAATCGCCGCTGGGCGGAGGAGCGCATTAAACCGGATTAGGTTCATGTAAAGGCTGATTTCCGCAGCCCAACACCGTCAACCGAAACGGGGTAGGTCCACAGATACCGGACCACCAGGCGCGTTACGTCGTCTACAAACCGTCGTGGGTCCGATGGACATGGTCTCAACGCTACAGATACCGAGGTAGCTTTGGCACGCGTACTCGTCACCTCCTGATTGAGAGGCGGGACGCCCTTGTCTCCCAGCGATTCAGGTGTCAGGCCAGCGCGGCAAGAGCGTCGAGAAGGGTGCGCCCGACAGTGCTTGCCGCAGCGCGCTCAGGAGTTCTTGCGCTGCTTGTCGCCGGTTGGGGAATTGATCGTTTCGATCCCAGCGCCACGCTGCGACCATCGCAAGCATCAGGATCCGGCATTCGCGGAGCAGTTGTTGGTCAACGCTCCGGTAGTGCACGCTCACCTCTTCGGGCACGTAGGCGAGGTCGAACTCCACGGGACCTCGGCAACAGGTCTCGAGGTCTATGAACACCAGGCCCTGCTTCGTCCTGAGCACGTTGCCCGGGTGTGGCTCGCCGTGTAGGAGTTGCTCGCGGCCGCCTCGGGCGCTGATCGCCTGTCGCAAACTTTGTAACGTGTTGCTAAGAAGCTCACGGTCCCCTTGAGCAAGCTCCGGAGTTTGGTCGCGGTTTGCGATAAGCCGCTGGGCGTCGGTGATTCGATCCGTAAAGTGCGGCGTAGGTAAGTCGATGTGCCGCATACAGTCATGCAGCCGTTCAAGCGCGTGCGCGTAGTCGGCTGCCGCGAACTCTCGGGACGGCACAGGTTCGTAGTAGGTCCACAGCGTGACTACGAATCCGTCACGCACGTAAGCGCCCGGTGCGACTCGAGGCTCAAGCGCAGCTACCGGGCTCTCGGTTTGCGCGAGCCGTAAAGCAAGCTCGACTTCGAACTCAGCCCACTGCTTGATGCGCTCCTCCGCGACCCGAGCAAGAACGTCGCACGGCAGCAAGCGCACAGCGAGCTTGTTCGACTGCTGGAGCACGATCGCGTCATCGACTGTCAGATCAAGCGCTGCAGCGGTGCCCATCGCCGCGGCGATCGCGCGGTTTCGGTTACTCGTCATCGACAAGGCTTTGAGCCGGAACTTCCATTATGACCCTTCGAGCCAAGACACCCGTAAAGCAAATTTGCATTTGCACCGCAAGGACTTGAGCCTTTTCTCCGGCGCAGGCCACGGTCTGCTGACGAAGCGACCAGTTCCACCATTTCGGGTGAAGCAAAACCGCGATCTGGCTCCTTGCGGGCGATTCCAAAGACACCTTTGCCATCCAACCATCTGCTCGCAGTCGATTTGGAGGCCACCACCGTGCGGGCTATCCCGTCGGCACTGGCAGCGTCGTAATTTTCCGCAGTATGCCGATGAACAGCCGCCGCGTGAGGTGGCTCTAGGCCAAGCGCAGCCAGTAGTAGCGGGCGTGCTTTATCAAACGCCCGCCGGGTTTCACCAACCGCTGCTGCAAGCTGGTCAGCGACCAGTTGCCGACCGCCTTGGGCAGCGCCAGCCGCCGCCACAAGTCGCCCAGATTGTAGGCGATCAGACTGAGCCGCAATCGCACCTCATTGGCGCGGAAAATGGAAATCCGGGATTAATATAATCGAACGAGAAGACATCGCATGATAGGATCCTTGGTCGTAAATCGGCGTCGCGCGCGATCATCGGCGGCGGCGGCTTGGCGATGCTTATTTATCCGCGATTGTCTTGCTGATGCAGTCGAATAATTTCCACTTGCGATTTTCGCCGCTCGATCGGGCGACCGCGCTGATCGCGGTGATCATCGGTGCGCTCGCTCTCGCGATCGCGCCAGCGGGCTCTCTCCGAGCGGCCTCTCCCACTCCGGCGCATGGCGCTTCTTCAGCGCAGGAGCAGTCGCCTGCGCAAGCGCGAGCCTCGGCGATGCCCAACGCGAGGCCTTCGGTGGCGAGCGCACTCGGCGCGGCGGCATCGCCTGCTCAGCAACCGGCGGCGGCGTCGGCGGCGCCTTCGGCCGAGACGGCATCCGCGCCTGCCGGCGCACCGGCGATCATCGCGTTTTTGAGCGACGCCATAAGCTGGTACCGGCATCTCGCGGTTGAGGCGCAGCTCGTGCGCCAGCCTGAAGAGGCGCTGTACTACGCCAATAACGCGCAGACGGCGAACGCAATTATTGCGCTCGCGTTCGACTATGCGCGCGCGCAGGCCGCCTACAATGCAAAGACTCAGCCGGCAACGCCCCAACTCGCCGTGCATGACGGGGCGCCGGGACTCGGCGAAATGGCACAGCGATCCGCGCATGCCGAAGCCGATCTGGCGGCCGTGAAGCAGCGGCTTAAAACCTTGCAGGCCAGTCTGGTCAAGGCTTCCGCGAAAAGCCGCGCGGCGCTGAACGCGCAAATCGCGGCGATGCAGAGCGAGGTCGAGTTATCGCAGGCGCGCGTGGACGCGCTTTCCGCGATGGTCGAGTTCGCCGCGGGCAGTTCGAAATCGGTCGCCAGCGGAACCGGTCTGGCGGCGCAAATCGACGAACTCGAGCGCTCGGTCCCGCAAGCCGGGAATCCGCCCAAACCCGTCGTACCGCATGTCGAGGTGACGCCTGAGCCGAGCGGGATTATCGGACTGTCCTCGAATCTGCTCGACCTGCGCAGCGAATCCGAAACCCTGGCGGCGACGATTGCGCTGACCAGTCAGCTAATGCAGCACGTCAACGCGATGCGAGCGCCACTGATCGCGGTGCTGCAGAGAGTTGATCAGCGCGGGCTCGAGCTTGCGAATCAGACCAGGAACGGCGATCTCAGCGATTTTCGCCAGCGCCGCAAGGAATACCAGGATCTGATCGACGCCCACAAGCTCGCCACGACGACCTTGCTGCCTCTGGCCAAGCAGCAGGTGCTGCTGTCGCTCTACAGCGACAACCTGGTGCGCTGGCGGACGTCGGTCGATCTGCGCGCGGCCCAGGAGCTGCGCGGGCTGCTGTTGCGCATGGGCGGAGTGCTTTTTGTGCTCGCGCTGATCGCGAGCGGCGCGTATCTGTGGCGTTACTTCACGGTGCGCTTTATCGCCGATCCGCGCCGGCGCCATCAGTTGCTCGCCGCGCGCCGGTTGGTGATGTGGGTTCTCATCATTGTGGTGGTGATACTGAACTTTGCCAACCAGATTGGCTCGTTCGCAACTATCATGGGATTTGCCGCGGCCGGTATCGCGGTGGCGCTGCAGAACGTGATCCTGTCGGTGGCGGGATATTTCTTTTTGATCGGACGCTTCGGAATCCGCGCCGGCGACCGCGTGCAGATCGGCACCGTCACCGGCGACGTGATCAGTATCGGACTGGTCAAGCTTACCCTGATGGAGCTGGCGGGAGCGGATCGCCAGCCGACCGGCCGGGTCGTGGTCTATTCCAACGCGGTCGTGTTTCAACCCAACGGCAACTTTTTCAAGCAGGCGCCCGGGATGAGTTTCGTCTGGAACGAGGTGCGTCTGACCCTGGCGCCCGACTGCGACTATCGGCTCGCGGAAAAGCGGCTGACCGACGCGGTCGATGAGGTCTTCGCGCGCTACCGCGACAAGGTGCAGGGCGATTTCCGCCATCTCGAATCCGACCTGCACGTGCTGCTCGAGAATCCGCGTCCGTCCTCGCGGATGACGTTGACCTCGAACGGCCTCGAGATGACCATCCGCTATCCCGCCGGTGTACGAACTTCTTCACAGGTCGCCGACGAGGTCACGCGCCGCGTGCTCGACGTGATTCGCCGCGAGCCCGGGCTCAAGCTGGTCGCCCCGGGAGTTCCGAATATCCAGCCGATTGAGATTTCGGAGCATGACGAAGCCATCGTTCGCGACAGCGGCGAAAACGGCGAGGGCGCGGTCAGGACGATCGCGGCCGCTGCCGAGCGCGTCGATGACGCGGACGCCGGCGCGAAGGCGCCGCCGGCGAAAACCTAATGCGACGCTGACTGATTGAAAACGCTATCGACGATATCGGCGACTTCAGGAATCCGATAGCGCTCGCCGTTGTAGGCTTTGTAGATCAGAACCAGCCAAAAAATCGCGAACGCGAGGTTGATCAATCCCTGGACCACTGCCAGGAGCGCGCCCAGAGAATGCGGCAGCACGGCGATAAAGACGCCGAAGACAATCTCGACCGCCAACCACAGCACCGAAAATCCGATCGATTGGCGCGCGTGGAAGCGCACGTAGTCGTCCTGGCTGTAAGGCTCCAGGTAAAGAAAAATTATTCCGGTCACGAAGAAGCCGAGATAACAGACCGCCGCAATAACATTGTTCGGTTGCCGGGACGTTTCCCCATTCATCGCCAATCCTCCTTCTGAACTCCGCCCCTGAAGAATTCCCGCCAAAGCCCCTGTGGAAAAATTACGGCCCGTGGAAAACCACGACGCATGCGAAACCACGAAGATACCTGTACTCAAAGCAGACTGGGTAGCGCAATCGAACAGCCGAGCGCCAGCGCTGCGCCGCATCAACATGACGGCTTGCCGGCAGCGCCTCACCGTGCGAAGAATCAGGAGAACTCGG
Organism: Binataceae bacterium (SeqCode); assembly: GCA_050736695.1. Taxonomy (GTDB): domain Bacteria; phylum Desulfobacterota; class Binatia; order Binatales; family Binataceae; genus JBARDN01. Next base: position 4,927 of record JBOHWH010000165.1, read on the forward strand.
TCAGGAGGTCCATCCGGCGATGGCGATAGAAGTCACTTACGACCGCAAGATTTGTATCCATTCGGGAAATTGCGTGAAGACGCTGCCGCAGGTCTTCAAGGTCGAGAGCGGTAAATTCGTGATCGATCCCGGCGCCGCGGAAGAATCGATGGTGCGCGCGACGGTGGCCGCCTGTCCCTCGCACGCATTGAAGATCGCGCAGTAGTGATTCCGAGATGTGCAGCACCGCGCAGAAAAGGATCGACAACCAACCCCTAACCCCTTCCCGCACGGGAAGGGGAACTCTAATCCTTACTTGGCATATGAATACGCGCTGGTGCGATTGCGGATGCCGGAACGCGGAGCATCCACGGAAAAAAAATCGACCTGACCCCTAGCCCTCTCCCGGGAAGACTGGCGACAATCCTCGGCGCGGCCTCGGTAGGTAATCTCTCGGCGTCGGCTGCTCTCCGGGGTCGTCCTTTCGGGCCCTAGGCGAGAAATCCCGAGGCGCCCATGTTCGGCGCCGACTCAACATGCAGCAGCCCTGCGCCCGGGATTTCTCCCTGCGGTCGAAATGACGGCAGCAAGCCTCAGT
>JBOHWH010000166.1:0-5088 GCA_050736695.1 Binataceae bacterium (SeqCode)
CCGCAGCGGCGGCCGGCGTCGCGACGCCGTCGGCCGCGCTCGATTTCGCGCCGCTCGCGCGCAGCGAATCAAGGTAGCGGGTGACGTCGCGCTTGCTGACGCGTCCGCCTATTCCGGTGCCGGGGATACGCGCGAGAGCGATACCGTGCTCCGCCGCCATCTTGAGCACGACCGGCGAGTAGCGACGATGCGCATCGTCGTCGCTGGCGCCAACGGTGTTCATCGCAGGCGCCGCGACTTCGACCCGAGCTTCGACGCGCGGCGGAGATGAGAGAGTTGATGTCGGACGAATCTCGCGAATCTGCGTTGGCGCGGGCGCGGGTTTCGTTACCGGTTTTGGCGCGGGCGCGGACGCGGCTCTAGCTTCGGAAGCCGGCGCGCCGGCCGCTTCGATCGTGGCAAGCGCCGCACCGACCGGAACCGTCTGTCCTTCCTGCGCGACAATCTTCGCGATTCGTCCCGCGCCGGGCGACGGAATTTCAGTGTCAACTTTGTCAGTGGAGATTTCGCACAGCGGCTGATCTTCGGTTACGACGTCGCCTTCCTTGACCAGCCACTTGGAGACAGTTCCTTCGACTACGCTCTCGCCCATCTGGGGCATCGTGACTTCGATACTCATGTCAGTAGGCCGCCAGGCCGCGGATCGCGTCGACGATCTTGTTGGTGTTGGGCAGAATTGCTTCTTCGAGCGGCGGACTGAAGGCGACGTGCGTGTCCATCGCGGCCAGCCGCCGCACCGGGCCGTCGAGCGACTCGAACGCATGTTCGCCGATCATCGCCGCGACCTCGCCGCCGATTCCGCCGGTCAGGCGATCCTCATGCACGATCAGCACTTTGCCGGTCTTGCGCGCGGTGGCGAGAATCGCGTCGCGGTCGAGCGGCAGGAGCGTGCGCAGATCGAGCACCTCGACTGCGAGGCCGTCTTCCTTTTCGACGATTTTCGCCGCGTCGATCGATTGCCCGAGCGTGCCGCCGTACGTGATCAGCGACAGGTCGGAGCCGGGCTTGCGCACCTCGGCCACGCCGATCGGCACGGTAAAGTCGGCATCGGGAAGATCTTCCTTGATACTGCGATACAGGCGCTTGTGCTCGAAATAGATGACCGGATTGTTGTCGCGAATCGCAGCCTTCAGGAGACCCTTGGCGTCGTACACGGTCGCGGGCGCGACCACCTTAAGTCCCGGCACGCGGGTGAACCACGCTTCGGGGTTTTGCGAATGGAACAGCGCGCCGTGGATTCCCGCGCCCGAAGGTGCGCGCACCACCAGCGGGCACTGCACCAGCCCACCGTGGCGATAGCGCGCGGTCGCCGCCATGTTGACGATTTGATCGAATGCGCAGGAGATGAAGTCGGCAAACTGCATCTCGAGCACGGGGCGCATCCCGAGCACGGCGGCGCCGATTCCCGCGCCGACAATCAGCGCCTCGGAGATAGGCGTGTCGATAACGCGTTCTTCGCCGAACGCCTCGAGCAATCCTTCGGTGGCTTTGAACGCGCCGCCGAGTTCGCCCACGTCTTCGCCCATCATGAAGACGTTTTCGTCGCGCCGCATTTCTTCCATCAGGGCGGAGTTGATCGCCTTGATATAGGTCATTTCCATCGCTGATTGCCTTACTTGTCTTTGGGCGCGACGCCGTTATTGGGCGCGTATAGATCTTCAAGCACTTCTTCAGGTTTCGGCAGCGGACTCTGCTCGGCGAAATCGACCGCTTCCTGGATCACGCGACGCGTGCGCTCGTCCATCTGCTCGCGGATGTGCTTTAAGTCGTGGCCCTTGCGTTCGAGGAACAATTCGTATTGCGGAATCGGATCGCGGGTCTGCCATTCGAGCAGCTCCTCCTTATCGCGATAGAGCGCGGCGTCGTGCTCGCTGTGCCCGCGATAGCGATAGGTCTTGCATTCGATAAGCGCGGGACCGCCGCCGGCGCGGACCTGAGCGATAATCTTCTCGCTCACTTCGAGCACCGCGAGCAGATCGTTGCCCGACACGACGTGACCCTTGAAGCCGTAGGCTTGGGCGCGGTCGGCCACGTCTTCGATCGCCATCTGCTTCTCGAGCGGAGTCGAATAGGCGTAGCGATTGTTCTCGCACACGAACAGGACCGGCAGCTTCTGCACGCCCGCGAAGTTCATCGCCTCATGCGTGTCGCCGCGCGAGGACGCGCCCTCGCCGAAAAATGCGACCGCGATATTCTTGTCGCGCTTCATCTTGAACTTCAGCGCGGCGCCGGCCGCGACCGGCAGCGACGAACCGAGCATAGAAGTCGAACCGAAAATAAAATTCTCCATGTCGCCGCCGTGCAGAAAAGAGTCCTTGCCGCGCGAGAGTCCGGTCTCCTTGCCCATGAGCTGAGCCATCAGCCGGCCGGGATCGCATCCGCGGACCAGGAACACGCCGAGATCGCGATGCAGCGGCGCGACAAAGTCGCCGTCGATAAGCGGTGCGCAGATGCCGGTGCAGATCGCTTCCTGGCCCGCGCCCGAATAGACGCCGCCCAGGATTTTGTTCTGGCGATGCAACCGCGAGACGCGGTCCTCAAACGCCCGAATTAGTTTCATCCAGTAGTAGAGCTGGAGTTCGTATTCGACACGCGCCCCGCTTTCAGGTTGAGCGCGAGCGCCCTCGGCTTGCGGCATAGATGGCGGTTCTCCTCGACGCGGCGGTCATCAAAAGAGTACCGCCGAACGCGCAGCGGGCCAAGCGGCTATTAGACGCTCGATTAGGCGGCGACTTCGATCGCGATGATTCGCGCGAGCGCCGCGTCGTCGAGATGCGGGAACATCCCACGTGGCAGCCGCTTCGTGAGCGTACGCCAGTTCGGGTCGCGCGCGAAGACCTCGCGGAACAGAGGAGTCGCCGCGTCCATCTGTCCAGCCGCGGCGAGCGCGATCGCGTGCCAATAGCGCATCTCGGGATTGTCGCCGACGAGGCGCTCGGCGGCCTCGTACTCGTGATTGCCCTGCGCGATCTCGCCGCGTGCGAATGCTCTATCGGCGGCGCCCATGTGCAGATACGCGCGACGGATTGCGACCAGCCGGCGCAGTTCCTTGAGCGGCTCGCGATGGTCATCGACGCGCAGATCGAAAATCCTGTCGGACCACGGTCTGCCCGTCGATTGGGGGCCGACAACCAGCAGCGCCGAGGATTGCATCCCGCGGATGTCCCCGCCTTCGGCCTCGGCCGCATCGAGAGCCGCCAGCATCCTGTCCACCAGCTCGCCGCGCGAGTCGGCGAACACGCGCGCCATCGCGGGCCATACGGTATCGCGCAGCATCATATTCGCCTGAACCGAGAATTGTTCGCCGACGAGATGCCCGGCGGGCCGGATCGCGAGCGTGCCGGTATGCGCCGCAACTCCGCCGCGCGCATCGACCATCGCGACTTGCCTAAGCTCGCGCAGATCGTCGGCGGCAAGCAGTCCGCGCAGCGTCTCGGCCGCACTCTTGCCCACGCGCATCAACTCGAGGCCGAGCGCGCCGTACGACGGCTCTCCGATCGATTGGGTCGCGACGGCGCCGACACCAGCCTCGGCCCAAGTCACGACCGAGCCGACCGAGAAGTAATGCGACTGCACCGCGACCCCCATCTGGCCGTTTTCGGGATCGCGCGCAACGATCGAGTAGGTATGTATCAGCGGAGCATCGAACGGAATTGGAGCCATTACCGTAGACCTCAGCCGTGGAGACTAAGGCGGCTTCGCCTCTATTGCACGCGCTACACCGGTGTCATTCCCGCGCGCGGCAGCCACGCGAGGAATCCCGATCTTTTTGCGAGCCTTCTGCGAGGTGCCCTATTAGTGGGTATGCGAGGTCGGCAGAGTCCGGGATTTCCTTCGGCAGGCTCAGGACAGGCTCTCACGCGCGGCAGCCACGCGCGCGGGAATGACAGGCAAAAGGACCGCAATGAAAAACCGCGGCCCTACTCACGGGCGCTGCAAGTCTGTATATCGGCCAGTTGAGTATAGTTTAGAAAAACCGCCAGGAGGAACCGCAATGCCGGCAACTCATCCGATTCGATTTGGAATTCAGACCGGGCAGCAAAATGTATCGTTCGAGGAAATTCGTGACCTGTGGAGCAAAGCCGACGGATGGGTTACGACTCGCTGTGGGTCTTCGATCATTTCTATCCGATATTCGTGCCCGATCCGGCCGGCCCGTGCATGGAAGGATGGACGCTCCTTTCCGCGCTCAGCCAGCATACCAGGCGCGCGCGAATCGGAGCGCTGGTAAACGGCAACACCTATCGCAATCCAAGCCTGCTGGCGAAAATGGCGGCGACGCTCGATGTCGTTTCGGGCGGACGGCTCAATCTTGGAATCGGCGCCGGATGGTCCGAGCTCGAGCATCAGAGTTTCGGCATCGATTTCAAAACCATCCCGGGCCGCTTGGGCGCGCTCAACGAATCGCTCAAGATCATCAAAGGGATGTTCACGCAGGAGAAGACCTCGCTCGCGGGGAAGCATTATCAGGTGAAAGACGCGGTATGTAATCCAAAGCCGATCACGAAACCGCATCCGCCGATCATGGTCGGCGGTCAGGGCGAAAAGACTCTGCTTAAGCTCGTCGCGCGCCACGCCGACATGTGGAACGCGAGCGGCAGCGCGGAGCGGATGGCGCATCTGATAAACGTGATCGAGCGGCACGGCGACACCGAAGGCCGCAACACCGACGAGATCGAAAAGACCGTGATGATGTGGCAGTGCTATCGGGCGTCGAAGGATCGCGAGCAGATGGTCACGCAACTCGTCGGCATGATGGCCAACCTGAAGCCCGAGGAAGCTCGCGAGCAAATCATGATCGGCGGCAAGCAGGAATGCCTCGACACCATCGAGCGCTACCAGAAAGCGGGGGTGACGCATTTCATCTTCTCGCAGATGGCGCCGTACCAGGTGGACGAGGTGCAGAGATTCGCCGAGGAAGTGATTCCCGCCGTCCGCGGAAAGTAACGGTGCCCCGATCGAAAAAAGCCATTGGTAAGGCGGGCGCCGCGCCGCCGCCGATGGCGGGGCCAGAGGAGGCTGTCGATTCACGCCAAGCTTGTCTGATTCCTCCCCCATGGTTTGACATGGGGGAGGATTAAAGGAGGG
>JBOHWH010000167.1:0-7595 GCA_050736695.1 Binataceae bacterium (SeqCode)
CACTTGAAGATCGCGCCACGCGGGACGCAAAGGACGATCGCCGCGGTATGGCGGCGATACTCCGCCGACGGATAGAATTTCCCGCGATGAGTTCCGGTCCGCATCCTGTTGATCACTTGCCGCCAGCCGCCGGCGAACGCGTGCCGGATATAAACTGGCGTCGATGGTTCGGCGTCATCCTGGCGCTGTCGGCGATTCTGTTTTTCGCGCGGCTCGGCGCGCGCGCGCTATGGTCGTCGGAGTTTCGCTGGGCTGAGATCGCGCGCGAGATGCTGGCGACGCGCAACTACTTCTGGCCGACGATCAACGGACGCGTCTACTACGACAAGCCCCTCGGCTCCTATTGGCTTGTCATCTGGTCCACCTACGTCACCGGCGGGATGAACGAATGGGCCTCGCGCCTGCCGTGCGCGATCGCCGGCGTGCTCGGCATAGCGTTCCTGATGATGCTTGCGCGGCGACTCTACGACTCGCGCACCGCGATCGTTTCCGGCGTCGTGCTGGCGACCAGCTTCAGTTTCGTGTTTTTTTCCCGCCACGCCTCCGCCGATGTCGAGACTCTAACCGGCGAACTCGCCGCGCTGCTGCTGTTCGTGAAATACGAAAAGCGGCAGGACGGATGGTGGGTCGCCGGGCTGTGGATCGTAATGGCGTTCACGTCGCTGACCAAAGGACTGCTTGGCTTCGTTCTGCCGATCATGGTGATCGGGCTCTACTGCACGCTCGCCGAGGGCTGGCGTCCGTTCGGCGGCGCGATTTTGCAGGGCGCGCTCGGCGCGCGCATCCAATGGATCTTCGAGCGCAATCGATGGCTCTTCAACTGGAAATCGATCCCGGCTATCGCAATCGGAATCGCAATCTATTCATTCCCGTTCTGGTTTTCGAGACAGGTTGAAGGCTCCGACAAGGGTCTGCAGATGGTCTGGCGCGAGAACGTGGTGCGCTTCTTCCATCCGTTCGACCATCGCGGGCCAGTCTATCTTTACGTCTATGTGATCTTCGCGATCATGGCGCCGTGGGCGATGCTGCTGCCCGCGGCACTGGTCGAAGCGCATGAGCGTCGGCGCGAACACGCGGAGCCATCGCGCAGCGATCGCTTTGCGCTGGTCTATTTCTGGTCGACCTTCGCTTTTTACACGATCTCCGGATCGCGCCGCAGCTACTACATCCTGCCGATCCTTCCCGCGGGAGCGCTACTGGTCGCGCGGATCCTTGCCGGAGATGCGCTGCGCTCGCGATGGGCCAAGCGGCTACTCGCGATCGGTTACGGTGTGACAGCGATCGCGGCGATCCTCGGCGTGGTGGTATTGCTGCCGCCGTCGATGATTCTGCGCGGCTCGATGGCGCTGCTGCCGGCTGCGCCCGACCGAGTGATCTTCACGCTCGCCTGGATCGTCGCCGTCGCGAGTATCGTGTATGCGCTGCGGAATTATCGGCCCGAACGCGTCGCGGTTTCGATGGGAGTCATAGCTTACTGCCTGATGATGTACATCTTCATTTTCGCGATGCCGGCAGCAGACGCATATCGTGGCGAGAAGCCATTCGCGATTCAGACTGTCGCAATGCTGCACGGCGACACCAGCCATCTGGCCCTCTATAAAACCGAAGGCCCGCTGTTCTATCTGAATCCCCCGGCTCCGCTTCCGGAATTCGATCACCTGCGCGACTTAAAGAGTGCGATCGCCGCCGACGACATTCGCTGGATGATCGTTCGGCGCCGCGACGTACCGGCGCTCGGAGTCCCGATGACGGAATTCCTGCACGAGGCATCTTTCCCGTGGGAAACGCCCGAGCAAGTACGCAACAAAGTTGTGCTGCTTAGAATCGGCGCAAGGCCGGGAGAATCGAATCCGGCCGCAGGCTCCGCCATAAACTGATTCCCCGTCCTTTCAGAGCCTGTCGGAAAGACGCCAAGCTAGTCCGATTCCTCCCCCATGGTTTGACATAAGGGAGGATTAAAGGAGGGGGTGCGGGATTCTCCGGCGCACCGAGGGCCGTCGGCCCACGCGGGCACAAAGAGAATTCGCATTCATGCCGGGAGCGTCGAATTGCTTCGTTGAGATCCTTCATCCCTGCAGCCTCAGTTCAGCAGGAAAGAACAAACTTGCCATTTACGAAGTCTCCGCAGAGACAGTCGATAAATGCCAAGTTCATCCGTTCGTCGTCAAGTTTGATCGCCGGAGATGTTCGATGCGGCGGAAGAATTCTGCACCCCCTCCTTTAATCCTCCCCCATGTCAAACCATGGGGGAGGAATCACGAGAAGGACGACCAGTCGCGAAAAACTGACTTGGGTTCGTTACAGCCGCATCGGCATTACGACGTAGGTGAATTTCGTGTCCGCTTCGGTTCTGACCACGCCGGGGCTGACGTCGTCGCTGAGTCCCAGTTCAACTTTGTTGCCCGATGGGATCACGCCGAGCACATCGCGCAGGTAGTTCGCGTTGAATCCGATCGCAAACTCTTCGCCCTTGAAATCTACATCGAGGGACTCGCTCGCCTCGCCCATCTCCGGGCTGGTCGATGAAACCGTAAGGCTGCCGGCGGTGAGGGCAAACTTGACGCCGTGATAGCGCTCGTTCGAAAAAATCGCCGCGCGTTTGATCGCCGCAAACAATGCGTCGCGATCGACCTGGATTGCGTGGCGCGATTCTTTCGGTATAACTCCGCGATAGTCGGGGAACTCGCCCTCGACCAGCCGCATCGAGACTTCTGTCGGTCCGCGTTTCATGTAGGCAAGCTGGCCGTCGAGCGATAGTTTCACGTCCTGATCGCCAGCCTGATCGAGAATCTTGCGCAGCTCCTGCAAACCTTTGCGCGGAATAATCGCGCCGCCTTCCATGCTGAACCCCGGAGCCTCCCGCTCGACCATCGAAAGCCGATGGCCGTCGGTCGCGACCATCCGGACTCCGCCCGGACCCGCGGCTTCAAGATAGACGCCGCTCAAATTGTAGCGAGCTTCGTCGGGACTGACGGAGAAGACGGTTTTGTCGATCATCGAAGCCAGAACGGCCGAGGCTATTCCAAGTTCGGCCTTGACCCCTTTTTTGGCCGCCGCATTTTCCGCTTTCGCGGCGCTTTGATTCGGCATCGCGGGGAACGAACGCGGGTCGAGCCCCATCATCTTGAATTTCGCGCGCCCGCATTTTAGTTCGACCCAATCGTTATCGAGAGTGTCGAGCTTGACCTCATCGCCTTCGGCCTCGCGCACGATTTCGAAAAGTTTTCTCGCATTGAGCGTGATGCTCTTGTCCTTGCCGGTGCGCGCCGCTATTTCGGTGCAGATTCCGACCTCGAGGTCGGTTGCGCTAAGCCGCAGGCTTCCGCTGCCGGGTTCCAGAAGAACGTGCCCAAGGATTGGAACGGTCGTCCGGCGTTCGACGATCCCCTGCACTAACGAAAGGGCGGTCTGCAAAGCTGTCCGATCGATAACCAATCCCATGAACTGTCCGTCCTGCCTGCTATTCTTCTTAAGAGATATTAATTAAAAGATCAGTAAGACCAGTAGAAGCTGTTGATTTGTTGAGTACTCCATCAAGTGCCTGATTTTCAACGAGAATCATGATTTAACAAACTGTAGATTCTTTGCCGCCTCGATCCTCGCGATCCGCCACTGACCGATCCGGTCCGAGTTTTCAGCCAAGTTATCCAGAAGCGCCCCACACGGTTGTCCACATCAGGCAGCATTAGCTCTGATCGCCTTTAGATCGCGTTCGATCTTCTCGATCGACAGCCTGAACGCAGAGTCGTTGGTCACGCGCCGCTGAATCAGGTTGTGCGCATGAATCACCGTCGAGTGGTCGCGGCCGAATGCGTCGCCAATAACCGGAAACGAGCTGGCGGTCAGCTTGCGGCACAAGTACATCGCAACTTGCCGGCAAAACGCGATGTGCTGGGTTCGTTTCTTTGATTTCAAATCCATCAGGCGGATATGAAAAAAATCCGCTACCGTCTTCTGGATCATTTCGACGTCTGGTTTGGCTTCGTGATTGCGAATCAGATCGTGCAGCGCCTGACGCGCGAAGTCCAGCGTGATTGCCGACTTACCGAGCGAGGCGAGCGCGCCGAGCCGGGTCAGGCATCCCTCCAGCTCGCGGACATTGGAGTGGATGCTTTGCGCAATATAGAGCGCGACATCCTGAGCAAGGTGAAGATTGTCGAGCGCAGCCTTTTTCTGGACGATCGCAACGCGAGTTTCCAGATCGGGCGGCGCGATATCGGCAATCAGTCCCGATTCGAAACGGTTGCGCAGCCGTTCCTCGAGCCCGGGAATCTCGCGCGGCACTTTGTCCGAGGTCAGCACGATCTGATGCCGGTCGGCGTGGAGCGAGTTGAATGTATGGAAGAATTCTTCCTGGGTTCGCTCGCGGCCAGCCAGAAACTGGATGTCGTCGAGGATGAGTGCGTCAACCAGACGGAATTTCTCCCGGAACTCGTTCATCTTGTCGCGCCGGATCGATCCGATCAACTCGTTCATGAAGACTTCGGCCGGCATGAACAACACTTTCTTGGGCCGATCGCCCGCGGCATAGATATGATGCCCGATCGCAGTGACCAAATGGGTCTTGCCGAGTCCGACTCCGCCATAAATAAAAAGCGGGTTGTACTTGATCCCCGGCTGATTGGACACGGCCAGGGCGGCTGCGTGCGCGAATTGATTGGCCGAGCCGACCACGAACTCCGCGAACGTATAACGCGGGTTCAGTTGCGGATGGCGCTCCGAGTGAGATGTTGGCGCGGAGGCAGGCTTGTCGGCATGATGAACCCTGCCGTTGGCAACGACGGAACGCTCCGTGCCATTTTCGTTCCCGTTCCCATTGCCATGCGGCGCGGCGCAAGCGCCACCATTGCCGCCGAGGGTCAGCTTGACCTCGACCTGCTCGCCCGCCTCATCGGAGAGCGACTTTTGCAGCATCGTAAGGTAGCGTTCGTTAACCCAGTCGCGGAAGAATCGGTTGGGGGCCTCGATCGAGACTGTTCGGCCTTGTATACCGACAAAGCTCAGCGGTCCGATCCAGGTTTCAAATCCAACTTGCCCAAGCTCTTCACGCAGACGGTCATTGGCTTTGCGCCATAAGCCGTTCATTCGGTCTCCTCCCCAAGTGCGCGAACCGCGCTGAAATGGTCCCGAGCCTAACGCGGCTCACAAGTCAGCGATCATTTACACACAAGCTTATCCACATCTGTGGATAAGCACCTTTTTGGCCGCTTCCAAAAGCGACTTCGGGCCGCGTAACCGCCGGGTATCAACTTGACAATCCGGTTTGTGGTTGTATCGGCTCCCGAGTTTTTGGAAGTGATGGCTGCTAAAGTGCGTGCGCTCTCGAGTCATTGACGGTCACGAAGGTCGCCCGAACTTGCGCTCAAAAGAAACGTGCGTGACGAAAGTCCTGCGGCCAAGCCAACGTGATAAACTCTTTTCCGAATACTGACAAGTGTGTGCGAGAAAAATCGTGTATGAGCGCGGATCGACTGGAGAATTTTTTGATCGACTTGATGTCGTGCGCGCGTCAATTTTTTGCTCTCGATCGAGCGATCTGGCATGTTGGCTTCTGGAGCCATCGCGCGCAATCGCAAAGTTCTTCAAACTCGAGTGCGCAATGCAATCCGATGCGCGTTTGACTGCATCGGCGCGCGATGTTAGCTGGCGACTCACAGGATCAATCGATGATCTCGGATAAAAAATCTCGCGCACTGTTCGCTCGCGCGCAATCGAAAATTCCGGGCGCGGTCAACTCTCCCGTGCGTGCGTGGAAGGCCGTCGGCGGTGTGCCGCTGTTCGCGGCGCGCGCGCGCGACCTATATCTTTTTGATGTCGACGGCAATCAATTTTCCGATTACGTGTGCTCTTATGGTCCCGCCATCGCAGGTCACTCGCATCCTGCCGTAATCGAGGCGATCATCGCCCAGGCTCGCGACGGTTTGGGCTTTGGCGCCTCGACCGAACTCGAGGTCGAAATCGCCGAGATAATCACCGGCGCGATCGCCATCGCGGAAAAGGTTCGCCTGGTCAGTTCCGGCACCGAAGCCGGCATGACCGCGCTCAGAATTGCCCGCGCAGCGACCGGCCGGCCGGCGATAATCAAGTTCGACGGATGCTATCACGGGCATAGCGACTCGATGCTGGTGCGGGCCGGCTCGGGCGGGATGACGCTGGGCGTGCCCGATAGCGCTGGCGTTCCGGCGGAGTTGGCCGCGCTGACGATGGTGGCGACATACAACTCGATTGAGAGTGTCGAGGAACTCTTTAGGAATAATCCCGAGCGAATCGCCGCGATAATCGTCGAGCCGATCGCGGCGAATATGGGCGTCGTCCTTCCCGAGGCGGGATTCGTGAAAGCGCTCGAATCGATCGCGCATCGAAATGGCGCGCTCCTGATTTGCGACGAAGTGATCACCGGCTTTCGCCTGAGCTTCGGTTCCGCGAGCGAAAGACTTGGCATCGCACCCGACTTGATCATGCTCGGAAAAATAATCGGCGGCGGACTACCGGTCGGCGCAGTTGCCGGCCCCGCGAAGCTCATGGATTTGCTCGCGCCCGCGGGACCCGTCTATCAGGCGGGAACGTTGTCGGGAAATCCGCTCTCGGTGCGTGCGGGAATTGAAACGCTGAAGCTGCTCAAGGAGCCCGGCTTCTATGAGCGGCTGGAAGCGACCAGTGCGCGGCTCGAGGCGGGGCTACGCGATGCGATAGTGCGATGCGAGGAGCGCGGATGCGTAAATCGCGCGGGTTCGCTGCTGACGATGTTTCTAGGGCCGTTGCAGGTCCGCAACGCCGACGACGCGCGCGCGTCGGACACGGCGAAGTTCGGGCGCTTCTTCCATGCGATGCTCGAATTAGGCGTCAATATCCCGCCGTCGCAATTCGAGGCGATGTTCGTGTCATCGGCACACACTGACGCCGATATTGATCGCACTGTGGCGGCTGCGCACGATGCGCTTGCCGAGGCGGGCCGCGCCTGAGCCAAAAGCGCGCCCAGCACTACCTATGCAATGGACGGCAGGCAAAGCGGCGCGATTCATGGGAATCGGGTTCGAGTTTTCCGGCCCGATCGTCGCGGGTGCCCTCATCGGCCACTACCTCGATTTGTATCTGCACACCGATCCGTGGCTGACCTTCGTGCTGTTCCTCGCGGGTCTTTTTCTTGGCTTTTATCGGCTGATTCGTGAACTGCAGCTAGCGCAACGGACCATGCGGGAATGAAATTCGCCTGGGCGGTTCCGAGCATCGCGGCGATTCAGCGCACCAACGTTCTATTGGTGGCCACAACCGCCGGTATGCTCGCTTATCTGGTCTCGATCAATTCCGCGATCGGATGCATGCTCGGCGGCGCTGTGGTTATCGCGAATCTGTGGGTTCTCGCCGCGCTCGGACGGCTGGTGCTGGCTGCCGCGGGAGCTGGGATTTCGGGCGGCGCCGCGCGGCTCGGGGCGGCCGCGATACCGCTTAAGCTTCTCATCGTCGTCGGACTCGTGTACCTAATTTTCGCGCATGCGCATATCGACGGACTCGGCTTTGGTTTCGGCGTCTTGACTCAGTTGGCCGCCATTATTATTGAAACCGGACGAGCACAGTTCAGAGCTGCGGCCTGAGCG
>JBOHWH010000168.1:0-1753 GCA_050736695.1 Binataceae bacterium (SeqCode)
CGATAATCCTGTCCGACCAGTCTTTGAACATCGCGTACTTTTCCGCCGGCACCCCGAGCATCTCCGCAATCACCATCACCGGCAGGATATTTGCGAGGTCCGCCATCACGTCGAATTCGCCGCGCACCGCGACCTTGCCGATCAGGGCGCGCGCGATTTCGCGGATACGCGGTTCGAGCTCGCGAATTCGGCGCGGCGTGAAATCGCGGCTCACCAACCGGCGCAGGCGGGTGTGGTCCGGCGGATCGGAACCGAGCACGTTTTTCGAATTGGCAAACGGACCCTGGTATTGATCGGGCGGGGGCGGGGGTCCGACGCTGGAGAACTGCGCATGATTGCGCATCACGGCGATCGCGTCATGATAGCGCGCGACCAGCACGAAGGGCGCGCCGGGCAAAATCGTGACGCGCGGCGGACCGGAGAGCAGGGCGGGATAGTGCGGATACGGATTCGCGCGAAATTCCGGATCCCACGGATTGAAGTAATAAGCCTGCTCGGTCATCGCGAGATTTCTCCCGCCGTGCGCGCTACTCGAGCGCCATCGGCAGCGCGGCTAGTCCGCGCAGGAAGTATGAGCCTTTGTATTCGACCGGCGCCGCGGGATCTTTGATCCGCAGCTTCGGGAACCGCCTGAGCGTCTCACCGATCGCGATCGCGCCTTCGAGCCGCGCCAGCGGCGCCCCGATACAAAAGTGAATCCCTTCTCCGAATGCGACATGATCGCGCGGCTCGCGGGTTATGTCGAATCGGTTGGGATCGGGAAACCGCGCCGGATCGCGATTCGCCGCGGCCAGGATTATGAAGCATCCAGTCTCCGCGGGAATGACCGTACCGCCCAGGTTGACTTCAACATTCGAGGTTCGCGAGGTCGATTGCACCGGACCGTCGTAGCGAAGAATCTCTTCGATCGCGCGCGGCGTCATCTCGGTGTTTCCACGCAGCAGCTCCATCTGCTCCGGATTCCTGCCGAGCGCGAGCATCCCGTTGCCGATCAGATTGGTCGTCGTCTCGTTGCCCGCAAGCAGGAGCAACACCACGAACGCGAGCAGCTCGTCGGCGCTCATCGCTTCGTTGTCGTCGTGCGCTGCGACCAGAGCGCTGACCAGGTCGGGACCCGGATGGCTGCGGCGGTTTACGATTTCGGCGGCGAAGTAGGCGCGCAACGCATCGGTCGATTGCTTGATTTCCGGCGGCATCGGCATCCCGGGAAGCGTGTTGCCGCCGGTGATGATCCGGTCAGACCAATCCTTGAACATCGCATTTTTTTCCGCCGGCACTCCCAGCATCTCCGCGATCACCATCACCGGCAGTGCATTGGCGACGTCGGCCATCACTTCGAGCTCGCCCGTGCGTTCGGCGGCGTCGAGGAGCCCAGTTGCGATTTCGCGAACGCGCGGTTCTATATCGCGGATGCGCCGCGGAGTGAAGTCGCGCGCGACCACGCGGCGCAGGCGTGTATGCACCGGAGGATCGGAAAACAGCATCGTCGCCGCGCCACGAAACGCGCCTTCGTCGCGAACCTCGGGCGAGCGCATCCGCTGCACGCTCGAAAATCGCGCGTGATCCTTCAGGACGGCGGTAACGTCAGCATAACGTCCGACCAGAACCGTCGGCCCGAACAGATCGATCACTTTCGGCGGACCGTCGACAATCGCGCCGTAATGCGGATATGGATTTGCGCGAAACTCGGGATCCCAAGGATTGAAATAGACCGGATGCTTTTCGATGCTCACGTGATTTGTCCTTATGCCTT
>JBOHWH010000169.1:0-35588 GCA_050736695.1 Binataceae bacterium (SeqCode)
TCGCTGAACTGGGCGCGCAGCCCCGCGACCATCGCGAAGCGCGGCCCGGCGGGGCGTGCGCCGAGCCGTTCCAGGACTTGGAAGGCGGCTTCGGCGGGATCGACCTCGGGCGCGATCGCGGTGAACATCAAGGTGAGCTCGCGCGAGCGGGTAAACGGATTCTTCAAGTACTTGTTTAGATCTGCGCTGAGCGCGGCGGCTTCGTCCGCGGGCGGAAGCGTGCCGGCCGTCAGCACTTCGCGCAGGGTCGCCTGGATACGCCGATAGTCGTCGCTGCGGGTGCGGACGCGCTCCTGCTGGACCTGCAGCCGTTCGACCTGGTCGGGAGCGCGCGGTACGAAGTCCATATGCCGGCGCGTGAAATAGAGCCGATCGGCGAAAAGCGCCTCCAGCATCACGGAATCGGCTGCCGCTGAGCGCCGTCCAAAAAACAGGTCCGCCAGCTCGGGCGCGGTGAAGCTGCGTCCCTGCTCCTGCACGATTTCCCAAAGCAGGTTGAGATCCAGCTCTTGGGCGAGAGCCGTGCGCTCGGCCTCGAGCGTGGCAATCGCGCCGGGAGCGGCTTCGCGCGTGGGCCGGCGTTCGGGATGCACGATCATTACCAGGTCGCGCGCGATCAGGCGCTCGCGTCCGTCGGCGTCGAGCACGGCGACATGGCGTTCCTGCTCGCGAAGCGCCAAGGCGGCGCGAAAGCGGCCCTCGTCAAGGTATTCGACAATCGCGCCGGTATAGCGGGTCGGATATTTTACGTCTGACGCCATCGCTGATTTCATTTTGACGATGCCCGTGAACAAAGACTATATGGAAAGGCGAACCGATGGCTGAAAAACTGCAAAAGCAGCAAAACCGGATTGAGATCGAGCTGCCCGACGAGCTGGCCGCGGCGCTTTCGCGCGTGGCCGAAGCGTTGGGTATCGCTACGCATGGCGAGGCCGCGATTATCGCAATCGCGGACTGGACTTCGCGGCGGGTTGCCGAGCTCGACAATCTCGATCCAAGCCGCAGATATTTCGTGAACGAGGCGTTAGATGAACTCATCGACAAGAAAGATCGGTAATCTATTCATCGCGGGTGCCGCGGCGATTTTCGCACTGACCGCCGCTGTCTCGATTTTCGCAAACGTCGCGCTGGCGGCAAAGGCCAAGGGAGTTGACGTCGAGATTCCGTACGACGGATCGCAGCTCAAGACCCCCGCGATTAAGCAGCCGCTTTATCTTCAACCTGTGGGCGGCAAGCTGATCGTGTCCGACGCGGCAGGCGGCGTTTATTCGGTCACGATGTCAGGCACGGCCAAAGCGATAGCCGACAAAACCAAAGTGGCGCATCCGGCAGGCCTTGCCGAGGCGCCCGTGGGATTTGGCGCATACGCGGGGGAGGTGTTCGTGCTGAACTCGCCCGATGGCGCAAAGGGGACTTGCGAGGTCGAGCGAATCGACAAGAGCGGCGCGGTCAGCACGTTTGCGAAGCTGCCCGACGTGGGCGCGCACAAAGCGACTTCTTGCCGCGACCTGGAATTCGCGCCGGCCGGTGCGTATGCGGGCAAGCTGTTCGCGGCGGCCTCCGGCAATTCGACGATCTATGCGATCGATTCATCCGGCAAGGCGAGCGCGTTCGGAACCTTTGACAAGCCGCTGGCATTTGATCTGAGCGCGATCGCGTTTGCGGCATCGAACGACACCAAGGCTCCCGGCAAGATGCTGGTGGGGATGCGGCCGCGGATGACCGGCGCATCAAAGATCGGCCGCATCACGGTCGTCGGCCCCGACGGCAAGATGGATAACGATCCGTACCTGGTCGGATTCATCAATCCGACCGGCTTTGGCAACTCGCCGGCCAACTGGGGCTCATACGGCGACGTGTTCATGATCGCCGATGCAGGCAAGCCGGCCGAGAGCGGCGGCGCCGCCGATGGATCGATTTATCGTGTGTATAAGGGTGTCGCGCGGCCGTTTGCGGGCAACTTGGCCGATCCGAACTGCATGAAGTTCGTCGGCGCCAAGATGGTACTTGCCGACCCGTCGGCCAACGGCCCCCACTCAGGAGCAATCGTGGTGATCTCCTCGATGCTATGAACGTAGCCGCGTAAGCGGAAACCGGAATTGACGCGATCGAGATCCTTAATCGGCGACACCGGGAAGGCCGTTCCGAGCGCGTTGCCGAATTTGCGGGAAAACGGAGGCCTTGGAGCTCGCTCATCTGTTAACAATGTCCCGCGCTGAGGCACTGCCCAACTCTCGGAGTTTCGCAAACACCCTATCCGATTTGGGCGCGCGCGCCACAGCAGCGGGCGACGACCAACCTGGGCAACGTGCGGCTTTTGACCGGCGTTGCGCGTATACAGCGGACTGCTAGCATGGACTACGTGGAAGCACCTCAGAAGCGCGATTCCGAACGCGCCGCTCGGTTGCGCACAGCCGTGCGCGGGGCATACTCTGCGGCGGCTGCAGAGCCCACAGGCACGCATCCATTCCCCGTGGGGCGGGACTTCGCGGAAAGCTTGGGCTATTCGGCCGACGAACTCGCGACGCTGCCTGCCGCAGCCGTCGACGTGTTTACCGGTGTCTCCAACGTTTCGGTTTTTGCCGATTTGCGGCCGGGCGCACGCGTGCTCGACCTGGGATGCGGAGCCGGGCTCGACTCGCTGATTGCTGCCCGGCGCGTCGGTCAAAACGGCATCGTGGTGGCCGTGGACTTCAGCGCGGCGATGCTCAAGCGCGCGCGCCAAGCTGCGATAGAGGCGGGCGCAAGCAATGTCGCCTTCTGTCAAGCTGACGCCGAACGCCTGCCGCTCAAAAGCGGCGTAATCGACGTCGCGCTGGTCAACGGGATCTTCAATCTCAATCCCGCGCGTGAAGCGGTGTTTGCCGAGTTGGCGCGCGTAGTGCACCCCGGGGGGTCGGTTTATGCCGCGGAGCTCATCCTACGCGAGCCGATGCCGCCCTCTGAAGTCTGCGCGACCGACGACAATTGGTTCGCCTGACTCGCCGGAGCCAAAGAAGGCGGCGCCTTCCTTGATGAGTTCCGCGCGCTTGGATTCAGCGAAGCGGTGCTGCTTAGAACGACGCGCAATGCGCGCACCCGCAATCCAAACGTGCTTGCGGCGGAAGTACGTGCGCGCAGGTAGAAGAACTCCATCCTTCCGCATCGCCAACTCGTTCGGCAATCGCGTCGGGTTTCCGATTCAACTCAGCAACTCAATAATGCGAGTTTGCCGGGCGCGTGCGACGCTCGCGGGGCTGCGCCGCTGACAACTCCGATTCGACCGACAGATCTGCACGAACCCGACAGCAAGCAGCCCGATTGATAACCCAGTCAGCCACGGACGAAGCGGTTCCACCACAACACCTGGGCCGGCGGTTCCGGCTGGCGAGAGGCACTAGCAGCCAGAGACCTCACATCAACTTCTGACGCGGGTGGAATCAAGTCCGGATGCGGCCCCATTCGATTCGCGTCTGCACCGCGAACTTCAGCATCCCATTGACCGCGTGTGGGTTCAGCAGCTCCGCCATCCTGGCGTCAAACTCGCGCGAGGCTTCCGCGCCGAGGTGATTTTCCGACCAACTCGCGCGCGAATGCTGGCATCGGAGATAATCCTCGACACTCTGCACGATCTGAGATGGCGCGGTGACTTTGTGGCCGGCCGGTTGAAACGCCGGATGCACTAAAATCGGCTCTTCCAGTCGTTCGCGAATTGTCCGCCACCGATCCTGAGGGCGATGATCGATCTTCTCGAGGAAACTCATCTCAAAGGAAATCTCATTGTGCTCCCACGGCGCGGCGACTGGCGCGTCGCCGTCCAGCACCGCCAGTAACGCTCCATCGGCCAGCGCGCTCGCGAAGCGGGGAAGAACGCGCTCGAGCTTCATCCAATGGATGCTCAATCCGGCCACGATCAATCCGTAGGGCGGATCGATGGGAGCTTCTTCCATCGTCGAGCGAATCCAACGGATCTTCGGGCTGTCGGACTGCGGCAGCGACCGCGCGATGCGAAGCATTTCATCTGAGGGATCGACCGCGTCGATTCGATCGGCGTGATCGACGAGACCAAGCGTGATCTTTCCGGTGCCGCATCCAGCGTCGAGGACGGTATTGGACTTTACCGCGATCAGGCCCAGCAGAGTGCTATAGACCTCGGGCGGGTAGGGCGGGCGAAATAGGTAGTTTTCCGCAACTCGGCGGGAAGCAAAGCGATTACCGTATGAGCGCCGGTCCGTCATAGGCGGAAGTGGCTCAGAGCGGCCGCATCACCACAAACAGATAGCTGTAGTAGTCGCCGAAGTTACGATATCGCTCGATCTCTGATTGGCTCTCCGTGAACCGTGCGAGGGCGGCGGGATCGTCGCGATATTGGTCCTGCAACCTTTTGAGACGTTCTTTCTGGGCCAGCGTCTGCATCGCTAGCGGATCGGCGGGACCGGCGTATGATCGACGGGTGACGCGACTCGTCATGAACGCTCCGCCAGTAACCGTCAATGCCAGGATTCGGTTACGGTCTGTGTGTCGCCGGTTTCCTTGTCCACCAGCAGCATCTGGATCTGTTGGTAGGCGCCCTTGGGAAAGAACACGTAGCCGCTGACGGTGAAGTTGCGATTGACGTCTTGCGGGCGCAGCGCTACTGCGTCGAGTTGCTGATTAGCCTGTTGATCGGCCTTGGTCTGGCCGCGCTCCGCGCCGCGAAACATTCCTTCGCCGGCGCCGATCGCGGTCCCCACCAAGGCGCCTGGCCCGACCGCGCCGAATCCTGAGCCGGCCAGCGCGCCGAGGCCCGCACCGACCGCGCCTCCGGCGGCGCCGCTTAGAGCTGCGCTGCCGAGCGCTCCGCCGAGTTCCTTTGCGCCTCCGGCCTGACGAGCGGCTTCGCCGGGCGGCAGAGGTGCGACCCGTTCGCCCGAGGAGTTAAGCGCGAAGACCTGGCTTGGAACGACGGCGCGCGGATCGTCGGTGCCGTTGGCAACCGATACGAACACCGGCTGCACCTCTCCGACCGACGGCGCCGCCTGCACGCTGATCGTCAACTGACCAGCCTGCGGAGTGGCCACCACCTGCGGAGTATGCGCGATCGGCGCCGATGCGACAGCGCATCCTGCAAGCGCAAGAGCGAGCGCGCCAGCGAGAATCCTACGAGTCGGCGCGTCGCGACTTGACGATCTAAAACCCGCTTTCGCGTGGAGACCCATTTTCGTCTATCCGGAACCGCTGCCGCAATCACTTGCCACGGTCAGGTGCCTCGAACCATTTGACGACGCCGCCCGGATCGAGTCTATCCCCCATGCTAAGCGGCAGCCGTGACGTTGCGTTGCGCGTCGGATTGGGGTGAGGCGGCTGCTCTGGTAAGCTCGGCGGCGATGCTTCCGAAGACGGCGCCGCGCCCGAAAAACGCGATCGTTATATTGCTTGACAGTCTCAATCGCCACATGCTGGGCGCATACGGCGGGCGCGAGTTCGCGACTCCGAACCTCGACGCGTTCGCGCGCCGCGCAATTCGCTTCAATCGGCACTATTCCGGCTCGCTGCCGTGCATGCCGGCGCGGCACGATATCCTGTGCGGCGCGCTCGATTTTCTGTGGAAACCGTGGGGATCGATCGAAATCTGGGAGCGCCCGGTCACCGCGTGGCTGCGCGCGGCCGGCGTAGTGACGAAACTCGTCTCTGATCATCCGCATTTGTTTGAAACCGGCGGCGAAAATTATCACACCGATTTTACCGCTTGGGACTACCAGCGCGGGCATGAGAGCGATCCCTGGCGCACGCGGCCCGATCCTTCGTGGATGGGCGCGCCGGCGTTCGGCCGCGGGCACACTGCGTATGACGACTCGCGCGGCTATTTTCGCGGCGAAGAATACTTTCCCGGACCACGCACGATGCGCGCCGCGTGTGAATGGCTCGAGCGGGAAGCGCCCGGCGACGCGCGGTTCATGCTGTTTGTCGATGAGTTCGATCCGCACGAGCCGTTCGACACACCGGAGCCCTATGCTTCGATGTACGATTCCTCGTGGACCGGGCCGCATCTGATATGGCCGCCCTACATGCGCGGCGCGATCGAGAAGGGCATCCTGACGCCCGCGCAGGCGCGCCAGGTGCGCGCGTCGTATGGTGCGAAGCTCACGATGATCGATAACTGGGTTGGAAAGCTGCTCGCGGCGATCGAGCGCGGCGGTTTTTACGCCGACACCGCCGTCATCGTATGCACCGATCATGGACATTACCTCGGCGAGAAGGACATCTGGGGCAAGCCCGCCGTCCCGATCTACGAGCCTCTCGGCCACACGCCCTTGTTTATCGCGTGGCCGGGCGCGCAGCCTGGCGCAATTGATACTCTCACAACCAACGTCGATATTTCGGCGACGATCGCCGAGATCTTCGGCGTCTCGATGAAGCATCGCACGCACGGCCGCTCGATATTGCCGCTGCTCACCGGCGAACAAACCTCGATTCGCGACTGGGCGCTGGCGGGCGTATGGGGCCGCGAGGTGCATCTGATCGATGACGCGCGGAAATACGCGCGCGCCCCGTCGGGCGCCAACTCGCCGCTAAGTTTGTGGTCGAACCGGTGGTCCACGATGCCGGTGCATCGGATGCCGGAACTAACATTGCCTCCGCCTGACGGCCGCGCGATCCTCGACCGGATGCCGGGATCTCAAATTCCAGTGATTCGCCAGCCGTTTCGCGCTGGCGACCTGCTGCCGTTCTGGGCGATGGGTAAGTTCGGCGGAAATTGCCTGTATCGGGTGCTGGACGATCCGGCCGAGGAAAATAATCTCGCTGGCTCGCGCGCCGAAAAAGACGCCGCCGACGCGATGCGCTCCGCGCTGGAATCGATCGATGCGCCGAAGGATCAGCTCGAGCGGCTCGGCCTGGCGTGATTCTCCGCTAACGGCCGTGGCCTCCACCGCCGTGACCACCGCCACCTCCGCCTGAATGTCCACTGCCACCACCTTCGCCGCCGCCCGAATGTCCGCCCCCACCACCCTCATGATGACCGCCTCCGCCGTGATCGTGACCAACCCCGTGCACGCCCCCGCCCCCGCCGCGCGGGCCGATCGATCCGCGCCCGGCCGGCGCCATCCCCAGCAGGAAGAGCGACGGCGGAAACATCGAGCCGTTGAGCGCGTTCAGCGACGCGACGTCGTCATCCTCGGAGTCGGTAACATAAGCCGCGATCTCGTCCCGCTGGGTTAGTTGCCACTGGTAGTTGTCGAACGCTTTCTCATTTCCGACCATCACGCATCCGCAGGTGCCGGGATCATAGTACCAATAGACAGCGCCATCCGGCGATGGATAACTGTGCAGTGAGTAGCTGGGCAAGCCTTGAACAATCTCAAGCTGGTCGGGATAGTCCGCCTCCATCTGCGTGAAGCCGGCCTGCGTCAGAGCGGTTTCCATTGCAATCGCGGCAGCGGGGCGTGACGCTTCGTAATGCTGATACGCGGCGCATCCTGCGAGCGCTAAAATCATCCAACAGGCGATCGAGGAAATTGCGGCGTGGTTGAACGGTCGCATCGCATTCATGTGAGACCCGTTGGTCCAACACCCTTCCAGTTTCCTATTCGTCCCGCCCGCTCATTGCAAAAAGATCGAGGCGAAATGATCGATCCCCTTAACCGGATCGCCCGCGTTGACATCGTGGCGCTCACCGCGATAGTCCACGGGAAGTCCATCCGGGAGACTACGATGAAAGATCGTGCATACGAAGCCGGCCTCGCGGTCCGAAAACGCGTGCTGGGCGCGGCGCACGTCGAGCGCTCGCTTAAGGCCGCGACAGATTTCGATCGCGAGTGGCAGCGGTTCGTGACCAGTAACGCATGGGGCGCCGTATGGAACCGGCCCGGACTCGCCCACAAGACTCGCAGCTTGCTGACGATCGCGATCCTGGCCGTGCTCGGCCGCGAAGAGGAGCTGCGCTTGCACGTCCGCGCCACGCGCAATACAGGCGCAAGTCGCGACGAGGTCAAGGAAACTCTGATGCAGGTGGCAGTCTACGCGGGCGTGCCCGCTGCGAATGGCGCGTTTCGGATCGCCAAGGCGGCCTTCGCGGAAATGGAAATGGAGCCGCAAAAGCGCGTGGCGCCGAAGCGTGCATCTGCGAAGCGAGGCACAAGATGATCGCGGGATATCGCCGTCCCGGCCCGGGCGTTCATCCGCCAAATGATTCGCCCGCTTATGCAAGTACCGCCAAGCGCGCTCCGCGAAACGCCGCGATCAAGATCCCGCATACCGTTTCCGAGATCACCGGTCCGCGCTTCGATTCTCCGGCTATTGGCCCGCAAAGCGCCGATCTCTCCCATTTCGCGAACGGCGCGGCGCAGGGCGAAAGAATCGTCGTCGCCGGCCGCGTTCTCGACGACGACGGCCGTGCGATCTCGCATACGCTGATCGAACTCTGGCAGGCCAACGCCGCGGGCCGCTACGCGCATCCGATCGATCAGCACGACGCACCCCTCGATCCGCATTTTTCAGGCGCCGCGCGATTACTCACTGGCGCCGCGGGTGAGTATCGCTTCATTACGATCAAACCGGGCGCATATCCGTGGAGAAACCACCGTAACGCATGGCGTCCGCGACATCTTCATTTCAGCCTGTTCGGCCCTGGCTTCGCCGCGCGGCTGGTCACGCAAATGTATTTTCCCGGCGATCCGCTGCTCGCATTCGATCCAATCTTCAACAGTATCCCGGACGCGGCCGCGCGCGAACGCTTGATCGCCAGGTTCGACCTCGATACTACAGTTGCCGAATATGCACTCGGATACCAATTCGATATAGTACTTCGCGGACGCGGCGCGACTCCCGCGCAGGACTGATATGAGTACGCGGCTGACTCCTTCCCAAACCGTCGGACCGTTCTTTGCACCCGCCCTGGTCCGCGAGGGCGGTGAGCGGCTTGCACGTCAGGGCACTCGCGGCGAGCGGATTGCAATCGAGGGGCGGGTGCTCGACGGCGATGGCGCCGCGGTTCCCGACGCGATGGTTGAGATCTGGCAAGCCAACGCCGAGGGCCGTTACGACCATGACGAGGACACACAGGAGAAGCTGCTCGATCCGAACTTCCATGGCTTTGGCCGCGCCGGTACGGATCCGCAGGGCGAGTTCCGGTTTCATACTATCAAACCCGGCGCGGTCGCGGACTCGGGCGGCGCGCTGCAAGCTCCGCACATAAATGTATGTGTATTCGCGCGCGGACTACTGCATCATTTGATGACGCGGATTTATTTCCCTGACGAATCCGCCGCCAACGCCGCCGATCCGGTCCTTAAGATGGTGGCGCCGGCGCGCCGAGTGACTCTAATCGCACGCGACACGGGAACTCCAGCGGAGCGTGTTATGCGATTTGACATAGTTCTGCAGGGCGAAAACGAGACTGTGTTTTTCGACGTGTGAGGCCGCGCACAAGGAGACCATCCGATGGCTACCACATCGCCGCATAACCCTCCATTTCGCGCCGATCACGTCGGAAGCCTGCTTCGGCCGCCCGAATTGTTGGCCGCGCGAGCCGCGCGCGCCGCCGGAAAGATTTCCGCCGCCGAGCTTCATGCGACCGAGGACAGGGCAATTCGCGGCGTGATCGCATTCGAAGAGGAGGTCGGCCTCGAGTCGATCACCGACGGCGAATATCGCCGCGAGGTGTTTTATTCGGATTTCTATTTCCGCGGGCTCGGCGGCGGCACGGTGGCGTATGATCCTACCTCGATCGACGAGGCGTTCTTTATCGATCGCGAAGGACACAAGCTTCCGCTGTTGATCCCGCGAATCCAGAGCCGGATGCGATGGACCAGGCCGATCCATACTGATGATTTCAATTTCATTCGCGCGGGAACAACTCGCACGCCAAAAATTACTATTCCGTCGCCGACGATTATCCATTTCCGGGCTGGCCGCCAGAACATCAGTCGCGAGGTTTATCCCGACCTCGAGGGCTTCTGGGAGGATATCGTCGATGCGTTTCAGCGCGAGCTGCACTCGCTTGCGGCCGCGGGATGCCGTTATGTGCAGATTGACGAGACCACTCTGATGTCGCTGAACGATCGGCGTAGCTGGGAGCAGATGAGCAAGCGCGGCGACGACGGCCGCAAGCTGCTGCTCGAAACCTATCCCGCGATCATGAACCGTGCATTCGCCGGCCGCCCACCGGAGCTTCATCTCGCGATGCATATGTGCCGGGGCAATAATCAGAGCCACTGGAGCGCCGAGGGTGACTATGACCAGGTCGCGGACATAGTATTCAATCAAATCAATGTGGATTCCTATTTCCTTGAGTATGATACTGAGCGCGCAGGCGGCTTCGAACCGCTGCGAATGCTGCCCAAACACAAGACGGCGGTGCTGGGACTGGTATCGAGCAAGTTTCCGGAGCTCGAGAGCAAGGATGCGCTTAAGCGGCGAATCGATCAGGCGGCGAGATTCGCCGACATCGATCAGCTATCTCTGAGCCCGCAATGCGGTTTCGCAAGCACCGCGCCGGGCAACCGCATCACCGTAGAGGACCAACGCGCCAAGCTCCGCCGGGTGGTAGAAACCGCGCGCGAGGTCTGGGGCTGACGCATCGCGGCGCGAAATCGAGCCAATGCCGGAGCGGCTGCCACGAGCCTCTTCGACCAGATGCGTCTTTATGTTTAAGTTTAAAGCCGCGGCGCCGGGGTGGTGAAATCGGTAGACACAGAGGACTTAAAATCGTAACATCAATTTGTGAGTCTACGAATAATGCTCACAAAGACAGCAGAATATATCGACTAAGGCATGTCGGCGGAGTTGCACAATCCTTTCACATTTTGCTAGTTTTGAGACCGCGAGGAGGGCATCCTTTTGTGACGGAACACCACACGGTCCTGGGCGGCAAAGTCCACGTTTACAAACGCCCGAACAGCACCCGCTGGCAATGCTCCACCTACCTCGGCGGCAAAAACCGCCGGACAACCACCAAGGAAGACAGCCTCTCGAGAGCCAAAGAAATCGCGGAGGACTGGTACCTGCAGCTTCGCGGCAAGCTCCGCAACGGCGAAATCAAAACTGAAAAGACCTTCAACGAAGCCTCGGAACAGTTCCTGCGCGAGTACGACCTCATTACGCAAGGCGAGCGCAGCAAGATCTACGTCAACGGCCTGCACTGGCGATCGCGCGTGCACCTGGTGCCGTTCTTCGGCCCCTTGGGCCTCTCGGAAATTACCCCCGGCAAGGTCCAGGAATACCGAATTCATCGCCTCGAAGAAGCGACGGCCAAACGCGGCAAGCCGCCGGCCCGCAACACCATGCACCAAGAGATCGTAACTCTCCGGCAGACTTTGAAAACCGCCCTCCGCAACGGATGGCTCGACCGTATGCCGGACCTTTCCGAACCGTACAGATCATCTCCGAAAATCTCGCACCGCGCCTGGTTCTCCCCTGAGGAATACAAAAAGCTCTATGAAGCCACCCGCAAGCGCGCCCACGAGCCAAAGGCGACCCGCTACAAATGGGAATCGGAACAACTTCACGACTTTGTTCTGTTCGCGGCCAACACCGGCCTTCGTCCCGACGAAGCCTGGCGGCTTCAATTCCGCGACGTCACAATCGTTGAAGACGACGCCAGCGGCCAAACCATCCTTGAGATTGAGGTGCGCGGCAAGCGCGGCGTCGGCTACTGCAAGAGCATGACCGGCGCTGTCCGCCCCTTCGAGAGATTGCGCGCTCGACTCCGTCCGCCGCGCGCGGACCACTCAGACAAGGTCGACGACACCACATCAAACCCCGCTCCGAACACATCGGGACAGTGGCGCCTTCCCGGACCGACAGACCTCATCTTCCCGAAGTGGCAGCGCGACCTTTTCAACGCGATCCTCGATGAGGAAAACCTCAGATTCGATCGTGAAGGCCGCCCTCGAACGGCCTACAGCCTCCGCCACACATACATTTGTCTGCGCCTGATGGAAGGCGCCGACATCTACCAGATCGCCAAAAACTGCCGCACCAGCGTCGAGATGATTGAGAAGTACTACGCCTCCCACATCAAGACCAACCTTGACGCCGCCGCCATCAACATCATGCGGCCGAGGCCAAACCAAAAGGAAAAAGCAACCCTCCGAAAACTTCGAAACAAGGCTGAGGTGTACGTTCCGCAACCCTCTGATAAGAGCTATACATGATCAGACATGCGGGCGTGGCGGAACCGGCAGACGCAACGGACTTGAGGAAACTTGAGTGCTCGCCCAGGGAAACCGGCGATGCAGAACTGCCCAAATTCGGGGAAACCTGTGACATGGCAATCCCGAGCCAAGCCCGGCCGGAACATTCCAGCCGGGAAGGTGTAGAGACTAGACGGGCAGCACCTAAGCCCCGGATATTCCGGGGGGATGGTGAAGGGATAGTCCAGACCGCAAACCTGACGCGCGTGACCCGAAACGTCGCGTCCGGGCGGCGAAAGCCGTAGACGGTACGAAAATCCGTTGAGCTTAACGGCTCGTGAGGGTTCGAGTCCCTCCGCCCGCATAACTTCCCCAAGCGTAGAGCCCAAACAGATAGGTAACAGAACATACCCAAAGGTAACTAATGCCTCGGATTCAGGCCAGCGCGTTTGTTGAAAACTCGAGGACAAGCCTCGACCGAAGCGTTCTCGCGGATGCTCAGGGCCTCTTGAAGATGGCGCGCGCCGCGCTGGCTGCAGATGATCGGGAATCCGCCGGTCGTCTAGGCCGTGCGGCCTTGGTAACGGCGGTGATAGCGGCCGATGCGTGCGTAACAGACACGCTGAAAATTGCGCATGAGTGGGCTGGCGACTCGCAGACCGATGTACCCTCGGACTTGCAGTTCGGTCCAAGCTACGAAACTTGGCGGTATCTTATTAGCCGCATTGAGGAAGATCGCATGTCCTTCCTCGATAAGCTCCACCTCGGCCTGGAGGTAATTTTCGCAAAGTTTCCATGCGAACAATCGACTGTCGATCAGATCCAGCAGGCCCGTCAGCTTCGCAATCACCTCGTTCACCTGCATAGCCTCAAGGAGAATCGGAAAGGGAAAACTGCGCACGAGATTCTCTTCGAGCCAAATCGTGTGATCGACGCAGCTGGCCAAGCGATTTCAGCCGTCGAGTCCTTGATCGATGAGATGGACGAATTCTTTGATGAAAGGTGCAAACTCCCGCGCGCAGTTATCCGCAAGGTGTTCAACGACCCAGAACTAGACAACCTCCGCCGCCCTGAAAAGAGTGCGCAGTCGCGGGATCAGGTAATGGGTAGGCTCAGGATTTTCGGCGAGTAGCGCTCCAAGCCGGTGCGGAATTACAGATTGCGTGCAGCGCCATGTCGCGGTCGGCAAATAAGCCCCGCACATCGCCGGCGCGGGCTTTGAGGATGCGATGAACAAGGTATGCGCGCCGCCGGATTCCCCACTAAACTGGCCCGCGTGCGCACCGTTACAAGCCCGAAGGCACAGACGAAAACTCAGATTTCGTCGGTAGCAATAGCGAACGCGGTGACTGTGATTTAGGGGCTTGCTCTCTAACGACGTGATCGATTGAATGTCCGATTAAGGCGCCCAGTCAATTCGATTGCGCCTTATCCAGAAGTGGCTACCGCATTTGTCCTTGGGCATCCATAACGAAGGATGCAGAGAGGCCTCTTTCCCATCCGTCGTGAGTTGCCAGAACGGCTGACGATTCTGCATTAAATTAACATCAACGCGACCACCACACCGGGCCACCCCCGACAATCAGTACCGGCACATTCTCGACCGTCTGCCCCACCGTCAGTCCTCCAGCGAATCCACCTATCGCCCTAGTAGAGCTTACGCCTACGTCGAATCTGCCGCTTGTCAGCGGCTGCGTCAACAAAGGTAAGTCCGCCGCGCCCATGCGAAGCACTAAACAGGGGCGAACAAGAAGGTCCCCCTCGCGCGTCTAATTCTGGCGCTCATCGACAAGTTCTGGTACGGCGTCGGCCCCGCACTCAAGCAGACGCCGGCGAGCTTCTTCGCTGGTAAGTCCAGGCGATGGCGTGCTTACCGAGGATTCTCTCAGCGATTCATCGATTCGCGAATCTCGGGGAGATGGACCCGTTTCGGTTGGCGATAAGAAGCACTGATTCGAGAGACTCTGGCACACTAACGCGTTCCGATCGCCTTCACATGCCGGTATTCCTCAACGATTAGCACGATGACAATGAGGTCGAGGACGGTGACAGCTCCGAGGAAGAAGGAG
The DNA here is from genome assembly GCA_050736695.1 of Binataceae bacterium (SeqCode). Taxonomy (GTDB): domain Bacteria; phylum Desulfobacterota; class Binatia; order Binatales; family Binataceae; genus JBARDN01. Next base: position 14,162 of record JBOHWH010000169.1, read on the forward strand.
AACCGATGAATCAGTTCATAGAACTGGTACACGGTGAAGGCACCGAACACCACGATAGCCGCCGGATATGACCACAGTTTGTGACTGAGAAGGCCGGCGACCAGCAGTAGTTTCGTGACGCCATGCACCAGCAGGAACGCGCTCGCCGAAGTCCTGGACCGAATAACCCCTGGTGTTGAGTGTTTGATCAGGTTCGCGATCAGGTCCGTAGGATCCTCTTGTAATTCGCCCTGGATCAAAAAAAAACACCAAGCCTCTGATCTGTGCGGGCGAAAGAAAAAGCAGCATAAGGCCGCCGGCAAGCTCCAGGGCGCCGTCAATCCCCTTAAACAGCAATCCCAGCTCGAAAAGAGCGTGAAGGTTGCCGGTCAGCTCGAAAACACCCTGCAGATATTCAGCCATCCGCCGCTTCGCTACTTCGACTCGATCATCAGGCATGTGCGGCATCCTTGCGCATCTAAGGGGCCGTTGTAACTGAGGACGGACGGGAATTGGCCGATTCAAATCTGCCGTAGCGAAGAGCCAGGCTCGGCAGCACCAGCAGATTCAGCGCGGTCGACGTGAGCAGGCCGCCAAGAATGATGATCGCCATCGGCCCTTCGATCTCGCGGCCGGCCGTCTCGCTCCCCAGTGCCAGAGGCAGCACGCCGAGTGCGGTCACCATGGCCGTCATCAGGATCGGGAGTAATCGTTCAGATGCGCCGCGCAAGGCTGTCTCGCGCCCCCACGCCTCGCTCTCGTTTGCGACCAGGTGCTCGAAATGAGAGATCATCATGATCGAGTTGCGCATGGTGATGCCGAAGAGCGTGACGAAGCCGACGATGGAGCCCAGCGAGAGATATCCGCCTCCAAGCCACGCCGCGAGGATGCCGCCCACCAAGGCGAACGGCACATTGATAAGCACCAGCGATAAATTCCTCAGATTTCCGAAAGCAAGGTACAGCAAAACGAAAATCAGAACCGCGGCGATGAGCGAGTTCAACAGAATTTGCCTGAGTGCACTCGCGCGCGCCTCGGCAGCGCCGCCGAACTCGATATAGGTGCCGGCCGGCAGCCCGAGTGCCGCCACCTTCCTTCGCGCTTGCGCCACAAACGAATCGCGCGCGCGCCCCACGACGTTACAGGTCACGATTTGTACGCGACGCCCGCCATCATGAAGTATCGAGTAACGACCCGTCCCGAGCGAGACCGAGGCCAGCTCGCGCAAAGGGACAAGGTTGCCCTCGCTGTTCTGCAACAACAGCCCGCCGATCGCTTCTGGATCAAGGCGGCTCGCGGGAGCCAGGATGACGGAAACTCCAAAAATGCGATTCCCATCGTAGGTCTGCGCCACTTCGTCCCCTTGGTAAGCGGCGCGGATCGCAGATAATACGTCGAGCGGCTCAAAACCGAACTGCACCAAACGGTTGGGCTTCAACTGAACCAGCATCTGCGGCATCCCGCCAGGGGCCTGCACCCTGACATCGACGCCGCCACGGATTCCCTGCAGCACCCGTGCGACCGCGTTGCCGGCTTGATCGAGGGAGTCGAGGTCATTGCCGAAGATGCTTACCACCACGTCGGCGGTTTGGCCGGAGAGCGTTTCCTCGATGCGCTCGGTGAGAAACGAATTGAGCCCGAAGTCATAGCCCGGAAATCCGCCGAGGATTTGGCGAATGGATTCCTGCGCCGCGTCGACGTCCTCCCCACTGCGCGGTTTAATGGTTACGTCGAACTCGCTTTCCTGCGGCCCCAACGTGTCGTCGCCGAGCACCGCGCGTCCGACTCGCTGGTCGATGCTCTTGATATCCGTGTCGCGCAGCAGCGCGGCGCTAACCGCGCGTCCCATCCGCATCGATTCGGGAATCGAGGTGCCGGGAATTCCCGCCATATGAACAATAAAGCTGTTTTCCTGAAGTTCAGGCAGGAAACTGCCGCCAAAAAATGGCAACGTTGCGGCGGCGAGCAGGCAGAGCGCGCCGACAGCAATGACCAGTATACGCGGGCGGCCGAGCAGCACCTCCAGCCAGCGCCGATGCACTTGCTTGAGCCGTCGTACGAAGCGCGTCTCTACCTCCGACGTGGCATGCGGCAGCATCACCGCGCACAGCGCCGGCGTCAGCGTCAGCGCGACGCCCAATGACGCGAGGATCGCAAGGATGTACGCAATCGCCAGCGGCGCGAAAATTTTCCCCTCGACCCCGCTCATGCTCAGCACCGGGAAAAACACCAGCGCCACCACGAAGGTGGCGTACACCACGGCACTTCGAACCTCCAAGGAGGCATCGAGGATCACGTTGAAGACAGGTCTCGGATTTGTGCCGGCCCGATTCTCGCGCAGACGGCGGAAGATGTTCTCGACATCGATGATGGCGTCGTCGACCACCTCCCCGATCGCGATGGCGAGCCCGCCAAGCGTAATCGTGTTGAGGGTCGCACCCATCTGGTTCAGCACGACGACCGCCATAAGTAGTGAGAGCGGGATCGCAGTGAGCGAGATGAAGGCGGTGCGCAGGTTGTAAAGAAACAGGGTGAGCACAATTGCCACCAGCGCGCCGCCGAGCAGCAATGACGACCTTATGTCCATGACTGAGGTCTGGATGAAGTCTGCAGCCCGGAAGAGGCGCGGAAACAAGGTGATACCCTCAGCCTTCAGGGCAGGTGCGAGGTCGCGCAACGCGCTTTCAGCCCTTGTGGTCACCTCGACGGTGTTTGCACCGTACTGGCTCGACAAAACCAGAATTACCCCCGGTGTGCCAAACATCGCGGCGGCGCCCGTAAGCGGCTGGGGCGCCCACCGGACTTCCGCGACATCGCGCAGCCGCACGCTAGTACCATCGACCGCAGCTAAGACGGCATTGCCCAGTTGCGCCGGTGTTATCGACTGTCCTTCGGTCCGAATCACGATGCGTTGGTTGGCGTTTTCCACGAAGCCCGCACCCTCAACGCCGGTCGCACGGCGGGCGGCGGCAAGGACCCGGCTGATGCTCAATCCATAAGCGAGCAGACGGTACGGTTGAACCTGAATCTGGAGCTGTCGCACGCCGCCGCCGTAAATCGCGATCTTGGCAACGCCTGGAACGGAGAGCAGGCGGGGGCGCATTGTCCAGTACGCGAAGCTCCACAGATCCATCGGCTTGAGCTTGGGCGAGGTGAGACCCACAGTCAGGAACACGCTGGTAGCCGAGGTCAAAGGCGCCATTACGGGCGCGGACACGCCGGCAGGCATTTCGCTGGCGACCACGAGCAGACGCTCACTGACGAGTTGGCGGTCGCGGTAGATGTCCGTACCCTCGTGGAAGATAACAGTGATCACCGAGAGCCCCTGAATCGATTGCGAACGAATGCTCGCTACACCGCTCATACCAAGGAGCACGTTCTCGACCGGCTGGGTCACCAGCGTCTCGACCTGTTCTGATGCAAGCCCGGTCGCTTCGGTTTGGATAACCACCTGCGGCGGCGCGAATTCCGGGAAGACGCCGAGCTTTGCATTGAAAGCGCTATAGAGCCCGTAGCCGAACCCCAGGCAGGCCAGGGCGATCACGATTCCGCGAAAGCGAAGCGAGAAAGCAACGATCGCCTTGAGCATCGGGTTGCCTCAGTCCGCTGGCTGAATCTCCGCCTTGAGTTCTTCGGACAGCAGAGTCTGTGCGCCCGTGACGACGACCCACATCCCCGGCTTGAGATTTTGAGTAATGAAGTAACCCTCGGAAGAGTACTGCGCCGGCACGATTTCACGGCGCGTGAACCTGTCTGCGTCGAGCCCTTGGTAAACCCATTCCTTGCCGGCGTATCTCAAGACCGCTGAACGTGGGACCATCACACCCTGCTCGCCGCTGCCCGAGGTCGGCAGAGCGGCAGAAACCGCCATGCCTGGCCTGATCGGAAACCCAGTGGCGCGCATCAGCAGCAGAAAACTCTGTCCCTGTATCCTTGGGTCAACCGTGGGCGCGAAATACACCGCACGCGCAGTAACCGGATGCTCTTCGTGGCCAAGTACGGCTATCTTGGCTTCGGCAGGGAAGTCGTCGAGTACTTTTCCGGCAGGCACGGTCACGCGTGCGATCGCTTCGCGGCGGTCGATAAGAGCGTAAACCAGTTCCGAACGAGATCGAGAATCCGCTCGTGCGATTTCGCCGCCCCACGTGTCGCGAAGCTGCTGCCCCAGAGTCTCGAGCCGCGCCTTGTCGATAAGATATGCAGCTTCGGCGGTCTGCAGATCGCGGAGCGAGACGTTCTTCTGCTCGGCGTAAAGACGCTTGGTGCGGCGGAACTGCGCCGCCGAGGCGTCGAGCGTCGCTTGAGCGCTGACGAGGTCGCTGTTGAGCTTCGAGAGCGGCGCCGGATCAAGGATGAAACCGTAGCCTTCGACTTCGACTGGCCGAACAACCGGCGCCAGCGTCTCGGTGGTGACCCCAATCTCCTTCTGCGCGGCAGGTCGAACCGCGATCACAACATGGCCCGCCGCGTCGCGCGAGATCTGCGCGGCGCTGGAGGTGATCGGCTTCTCCTCATCCTCGTCGGCTCTTGTGCTGGAAACCCTCACAAGCGCGGCCATCATCGCCACCGCGGCAACGATTGATACGGCTATAGTCCGACGCCTCGTCATTGAGTTTGCTCTCCCGCCTTGTTCGAAAGTGGCGGCGGAAGGCTGAACGATTTGAGATCGCCACCCTCAAGCGGCCGCTCGACAGCGTCCTCCAGTGCCCCCAACGCTGCTTGTGCGCTGACCAGCGCACTCACGCTGGATTGTTCGGCGACAATGGTCTGAAGCTGAGCGGTTGCCAGCGCGAGGCTATCGATATCGCCGAGTTCGGCCGCCCGCCGCATGGACGCCAGACGCGTCTTAGAAAAAGTCGCGGAGCTCCTGCCTTGCTCGAATGCACTCAGCGCGCCGCGATAACTCGTGAGCGCGCCATTTGCCTGCGCGATTATGCTGTCTTGCAGCGCCACAAATTCCGCTGCAACCTGCGCACGTTTGGCTTGAGCCTCGGCAATTGGCCCCTGGTTCTGGTTCATCAAGGGCAGCGTGACGACCGGGATGAGTTCAAAAATGTTTTCGTTCACCTCCCACGAATAACCGCCTCCCAGGTTGATATCGGGGTATTGCCGAGCGATCTCCAGTCTGAGCGCCTCGTCCGCGGCGGCGTACTCCGCCAGCATTCGGCGCAAATCGATTCGATTGAGCAGAGCCTGTTGCTGCACCAGCGACGGCGTGAGCGCGGCCTCGTCGGGAGGACGTTCCAGCTCCGGCCACGCAAACGTCGCTCCTTGAAGGGCGCCGACAGGCACACCCAGCGCTGCTGCAAGCACATTAAGCGTTTCGGGTACCCGGCTTTGCGCCTGCGCTGCCTTCAGCCGGGCGGCGGCGAGATTCCCCAGCGCAAAGTTGAGCTCAGGAGCCGAGGCTGCTCCGGCGCTGACGCGTTCTTCAAGTAATTGTGCGGTGCGTTCGGATGCGGACTCGTAGGCCCGCGCGAGATCATATTCCTGTTGCGCCACGAGATGGTTCAGAAGCGCAGTACGCACGGCGCTGCGCACGCGCCATGCCGTTTCTCCCACCGCTAGCGCGGCGGCATCTGCCAGGCGCTCCGCCTGAGCAATCCGGTAACCGCGCTTCCCGGCGGTTTCTATCGGGAAATTAAACGAGACGGCGCCGATCGCCCATGGAGCGAAGCTGGGAGCGGCACTGGCGGTGTAGGCGGGACCAAGACCCAAGCTTGGGTTGGGTCGCTGGCCGGCGGTGATGATCGCAGCCCGAGCCACGTTGAGCTTCGCCTGCGCGACCGCCAGGTCGGGGCTGTAGTAGAATCCCACCAGGGTGAGGGCCGCGAGGTCCCATCGTTCTGGAGGGCATGCGGGCGATGCCGTGCTGAGATTCGCTCTCAGGTATCCACACAGCTCAGGAGTGCCAAGTGTCCGTTGGGCAAACTCCTGAGCGGCTTCAGCAGGCTTGAGCGGCGCGGGCCGGTAGGTCGCGCACGCGCAAAACGCGCATGTCGAGAAGAAAATGAAAGCTGCCGCGCGCAAACCCATCGAGGTCTAAAGTCCCAGGCCGAATCATTCTGTCGGCGTTAGGTTGCGATCCAGAACAGCTCGCGGATTACTCGCTCACCGAAGATCAAGCCCAGCGCCACCGCGATTAAGAGACTCAGCACCACCGCCAAGAGCCGACCGCGAATGCTCGCTAGCGTTTCTTCCGACTCGCTGGGCAGTGGATCGAGCAGATGTGCGATCCGCTGCTTCAAGGCCGAGGGTTCGCCGATCAGGGCCGCCTGCAGGGGTAAATTCAATCTCTGATCGAAACGAGCCGAAGCCAGGATCGCGTCGGCGAGATCGGTGCCGTCAATGCCGGAAGCGCGCGCCTCTTCGTCACGGGCAAGTTCGAGAGCTAGCAGCCATTGCCGTAGCCGATCGCGCGCCTGAGGCCAGGGCCATTGCAGGTCGGTTGCGAGTTGGGCCAGCCAAATGCGCAGCGGATCCCAATGGCGCGCGTGGGCGCGTTCGTGTTCCAGCACCGCGTTGATTTGTGCCTGATCCAGCCTTCGCGCAAGATGCGGGGAAAATACGATCCACGGCCGCAGCAGACCGACCGTCGCTGTCGCCGGGTCTCCCTGATCGGCAACGAGTGACCACGCGGCACGGCCTGCGGCTCTTGCCAAAAGCAGTGCGAAGGGTGCGGCTGCCAAGATGAGCGAAAGTGGCACCCGCTCGGGCACCGGATCCGGTTCCGCCAGTGCCCATCCGCAGAGCCATGCCGCGACTATCACAGCCGGCACAATCGGCAGCCACACCTGCCGCCATGTAATCACCTCGAGGCGGCGCGCGCTGCTAGCTGGGGCATGTGTAACTGGCCACCAGCCGCAGCCGAGAAGCGTAGTTCCACCAATCAGCGCAATCAGCATGCTCAAGCAGCATTCACGTTCCATTTCTTGACCTCTTCCGTGTGGCCACGGCCTCGGCGAGATCGTCGAGCAGCTTCGGATCGAGCGACTCCACCGCGTCCACCAGCGTCGCCACCGCAGAGCGCGGGGCAGGTCCAAGCAGTCGAGTCAAAAACGCGCGAGCGCGCGCCGCGTCGATCACGACGCGGGCAACGCGCGGACGATAGATGAAGGCCATGCCTTTGCGCTCACGGCTCACCAACCGCTTGGTGTGGAGCCGGTCCAGGACCTTGGCGGTTGTCGTGTAGACGAGGCCTTGCGGCTCACCCACCTGTGTGTGAATGTTCCGCGCCGAGGCGCTGCCCAGCTCCCAGAGTTTCGCAAGCACCGCGTATTCGAGATCGCCGCCGGGTAAACGAAATCGCCCCTTCATAATAGCAAGTCACAGCCTACGACTAGCGTCGTAGATAAGCAACGACCCCAAGCGACACCGAATCGGACTTCACCAGTCCGTTCGTGAAGTCTCGACCGAGGCCCACACGTTACATTTTGCTGTGCATGACCAAGTTAATTGCCGGCGATGCCGCGGAGTTCATACTGCGATTCTGAATCTCTATAAGAACCAGGAGAAGTCTCATTGGCGGCGGCTTGCAATCACGCGTGCGCCGTTCGCAAGGTCCTCTGAGCCACGAACAACCACCGCGTCGCTCGCGTTGATCGATCCGAACACCTCAACCAGATCGCCCATCGTCGAACCACGATGCACGGATACGCGTTCAACTTTTCCTTGGCGAACGCGCTCGATGAAGGTCGCCTCGGTAGTCTCGACCACCGCCGAGCTCGGCACGAAGAGCGATGGAGTGTCGCGACGCACCGGCCACGCCACCTCCACGAACATGCCCGGATCAAGAACGGGCTTGCTTTGGTACACGTCAGCTTCGACCGCCATCGTTCGGGTCTTCGCGTCAACCCAATGCGAGACGCGGGTGATGGCGCCCGTGAAATAGCGCCCGGGCCACGCACTCACCTGGAACTTGACCTTGGCTCCCATCGGCACGGCGCCAGCGTCCACCTGCGGCACGGGAACCGTTAGCCTCAGATGCGAGATCTGCTCGATGCGCAGCATCGGTACCGCACTTTGAAGCGGCTCGCTCGGTGGGCCGACCAGGGCGCCGGGGTGCGCGTTGCGTTCGGTGATAATGCCGTCGAACGGAGCAGCGACGGCGAGGTAGCTGGCGAGGGTCTTGAGCGAACGGACTCTTTCCTCGTCCGTCTTGAACAATGCCTGAGCCAGTTCAAGCTCGTTTTGAGAGACCGCTCCCGGTGTGTGCGAAGCGACACGCAGTCGCTCAAAAGTGGCTTTGTCACCCAACATTGTGGCCCGTGCTTGAGCAGTTTGAGCCACGAGTTCGGGGGCGGAAAGGCGAACCAGGAGCTGACCGCGGTGGACGACCGATCCTCGGTCAACGGGAATCTCTTCGACGAAGCCGCGTACCTTCGGATAAATCGCCACGACTTCCCAAGGGGCAAGCTCGGCGGGCAGCCGCTCGGTGTTCTCGAGCTTCTGTGACACCACCCGAACCACATCAACCACAGGTATCGGGTCAATTGTTTGCCGGTTGTCATTTCTGCTCGCGGGTCTGTTGCACGCCACCGCCACGAGGGCGAGCAGAAGCACCAGCCGCCTCATCGCGCGCTTCCTTCAAAATAAGTGCTCGCGGGATCGTCCGGATCCAGAGAGGGCCGCCGAGCTGCACCTTTGGGTGCGATCAGCGCATAGACTGTTCCCATGACCAACAGCGTGGCCAGGAGCGAAAGCGTGACACCGCCAATCACCGCGCGTCCGAGCGGTGCGGTCTGCTGGCCGCTTTCGCTGAGACCCACCGCCATGGGAATCATGCCAGCGATAATCGTGAGCGCCGTCATCAGCACCGGCCGCAGGCGGGCGAGCGAGGCTGCGATCATTGCGTCGCGCGGTGCGTCGCCCGCCTGGCGGCGTTCTCTGGCGAAGCTAATCAGCAGCACCGAGTCGGCGACTGCGACGCCAATGGCCATGATCGCGCCGATCAACGACTCGATGTTCAGCGTCGTTCCGGTCAGAAAAAGGATTATCACCACGCCGGCCAGGACTCCGGGGATTGTCGACAGTACCGCGAACATTTCCGTGAACGACTGGAAATTGGCGAGCAGGAGCAACATTACGACCACCACTGCCAGCACCAGTCCCTCTCGCAGGCTGGCAAGCGTCAGCAGCATCTGCTGGGCCTGTCCGTGGAGGGCGACGGTAGTGCCGCGCAGCGGTGTGCCGGCCAGCTTAATCGCGTGTTCGACCGCGTCCGTGGCGCCAAGCAGGTCGTTACCCGCGACATTGGCGACCACGCTCAGCATCCGCTGATTGTTGTAATGATCAATTTCGCCGTAAGCCGTACCGGGGTTAACGCTTGCCACGTCCGAAACCAGCGGATGTAGCTGGCCGTCAGCCATAACCGGCAAATTGCGAAGCTCGCTTATCGAGGCGAGCTCATGCTGAGGAACCTGCACGGAGATGCGGTAAGGAATCCCAATTTTCGGGTCCGTCCAGAAGTTCGGAATGATTAGCTGACTCGATGACGAAGCCGCGACGATCGAGTCGGTCACCTGGCTGACGGTGACGCCCAACTGTCCCGCCAGGACGCGGTTGATGTTCACGTTAATCGTCGGATAGTCGAGAGCCTGGGGAACTTGCACGTCGCGAAGCATCGGCAGGCGGTCGAGTATGCGCCTGAGGCGTTCCGTGAAAACGCGCGTTTGGCCCAGATCGTTTCCCGACACGGTTACGTCGATCGGATTCGGCGAGCCCAAGTTCAGAACCCGAGAGACAACGTCACTCGCCTCGAATGAAAAGTGAACGTTAGGGAAACGCGCTTTGAAGGTTTTGCGCAGCTTGTCTTCCAAGACGGGCACCGACGGCCGCTTGCCCGGGCGCAACGCCACCATCAGCAGGGCGTCCTGCGGGCCGCTGTTAAATTCGAAGATCGCATTGACCGGATAATTCCAGGGCGCCAGGCCGATATTCCCCAAGGTTGCGCGGACAACATGCGCTCCGGCCTCCTGGTCGACGATCTGTCCGACTTCGCGGACGATCTCTTGCGTGCGGTCCAGTCGCGTGCCGGCGGGAGCGCGAATCCGAATCTGAAACTGGCCGGTATCCACATTCGGGAAGAGCTGCGTCCCCAGCCCCAGGAACATGAACAGGGCGGCTGCGCAGAATGCCGCGTAGGCCCCGAGAGTGATTGCAGAGTGCCGAATCGACCAGTCCAGAAAGGCGCCATACTTCTGACGCATCGGTGCGAGTAACGACTCGCCATTGGGACTTGCTCTGCGCGGTTTGAGCACCCAGGTGGCCAGGACCGGCAGGAGCGTGTTTGAAAGCAGGTATGAGGCAATCATCGCAAAGGCAACCGCCAGCGCCAGCGGCGCGAACAGGGACCGGCTGATGCCAACCATGAAAAAGGACGGGATGAAAACGGCAATCACGGCCAGCATCGCAACAAAGCGCGGCCGGATGACTTCGCCCATGGCATCGACCACCGCCCGTGCGGCGCTTCTGACGGTCTCGAGATGGACGTGGATGTTCTCGATCGCGATCGTGCCCTCATCCACGAGAATGCCCACGGCAAGGGCAAGTCCGCCGAGCGTCATGATGTTCACGGTCTGGCCTGCGAGACGCAGCGCGATGAAAGCGGCGAGCAATGAAAACGGGATCGTGAGAACCACGATCAGCGCAGAACGCCAGTCTCTTAGAAACAGCAGGACGACCAGACCCGTGAGAGCAATCCCCAACACGCCCTCGATAAGCAGGCTGCGGATTGCGTTCTTCACGTAAATCGACTGGTCAAACTCGAAATTGATGTGAACGTCGGTAGGCACCAACGCCCGCATTCGTGGCAGCGCCGCCTTCACCTCGTTGACCACGTTGAGCGTCGACGCATCGGCCCGCTTGATTACGGTCATATAGACCGTGGGGCGTCCGTTGACGGTCGCGACGTTGTAGACTATGTCGGCGCCGTCAACGACCCGCGCAACGTCGTGAACGAACACCGTGGCGCCGGGTCCAAGCCGCAGCGGCACGTCACCCAGTTCGCGCGGGTCGCGCACGATCGCGTTAGTCGCGATTCTCGGGCTGAGGTTGCCAACACTCATACTGCCCGACGGCAGGGTGAGGTTGGCATGCGCTAGAGCGTTGGCCACGTCTGCCGGCGAAATCGAGTACGAGCGCAAGCGGTCGGGGTCCACGTAAACCACGATGGTGCGGATCTTGCCGCCCCAGGGCGGAATCGAGGAAGCTCCCGGCAGAGTTGCCAGCAGGAGGCGCACCCGATAAAGCGCGAGGTCCTGGATTTCCTTGGCGCCGCGCTGGTCGCTCGAAAATACCAGCTGCCCGACCGGGATCGCGCCTGCGTCATAGCGGAGAATGAAAGCGGGCAGCGTTCCCGGCGGCATGAACGAGCGGGCGCGGTCGGCTAAGGCCACTACCTGGGCCGTCGCTTGCGCCATATCAGTGCCGGGGTGAAAGAAAAGCTTGAGCATTCCCAGCCCCTGAATTGACTGCGACTCGATGTGCTCGATCCCGGTCGCATACAGGAAGTGGTACTCGTAGTACTGGACGAACTGGCCCTCCATCTGGTCGGGCGCCATTCCCGCATACGGCTGTGACACGTAGATCACGGGAACACGGAGATCCGGAAAAATATCCACCGGGGCTCGAAACAGCGCCAGCCCGCCTCCTAGGACGAGCGCCAATACCACGACCAGGACGGCGATCGGCCTGCGCAAAGCAATCCTAACCAGCCACATGGAACACCTAATGGTCTCGGCTTGCGTTTCGAATCTCGGTTAACAGCGGATCGAGGTCGCCCACCGCGCGCGCCAGCAGCAACATCGCACGCCAGACATTCACTCTCGCGACCGCACTGTCCACTTCGGCCTGCGTGAGTATTCGGTTGGCCTCGGCCACATCGACCACCGTGGCCAGCCCACCCCGGTAACGTGCCGTATCCTGAAGTTGAGTGGCGCGCGCGGCGGCGAGTTCGACGGGTGTGTTCGCGGCGACCCGCCGCGCTCCGTCGAGAATGGCGCGCGCAGTGTCGATCTGCTTCTGAATCGCAAGTGTCACTTGGTCGTAGCGCGCCCTCGCAAGCTTTTCGTTGGCCGCTTGCGCGTGAACGTCAGCGCGCGCTTGGAGGAGTCCTTTGAGCGGTATTGTCACAACCACGCCGGCCGCCCAGTTTGTGGTGTTGGGCACAGAGCCGTTGCCCGGTCCGGGGACCGCGCCGGTTGAAAAGCCGCTATCCCGGACAAAGATTCCCGCCACCACATCAACTCTCGGAAGATACTCGAACTTTGCCGCGCGCGTGGAAGCGCGAGCCGCCGAAATTTCGGCAAGCGCCTCGTGCAGGAATGGATCGACGGGCGAGGTGTGCTCCATGACTGGAGCGCTGGCCGGCATCTCCAGAAGTCTCCCGTTGACGACTTTGACCCCGTTATCAATTCCGCCGCCTAATGCTCCCACCAGCGTCGCTCGCGCAACTCGTTCTGCCTGTTCCGCGGATATCTCCTGGTTCAGCGCCAAAGCCACTTCGGCATCGGCCCTTGACGCATCGGCCCCCGGCCGCAACCCGCTGTTTACTCGACCTTTCACTGCCACTGCGAATGCACGCGCGCGTTCGACCCCAGCCTGAGCGGCTCTCACCATTTCGGCCGTCGCCACGTCACCCATGAAGGCATCAGCGGCACCAAACGCGACAGTCAGCTTGTCGGCGTCGAGTCCGGCTGTTGCCCGCTCACGCCGGGCCAGAGCCACATCGACCAAAGCCATCTCACCTAACAGTCCGGCTACGTCCTTCGACACAAACACGCTTGTTGCGCTGTTCCATGCGCTCGATCCAAAGACGCCACCGTTTTTGTTCTCCTCGATTATGGGAAAGCCCGGCATAGAGAGAAACAAACCGGGCACGTTGTTCGCAGTCGCCCGCGTTTCCTGCGCGGACAGATCGAACTCGGGGAGATAATTCGCGCGCGAGTATTCCAGGCGTGCCTCCTCGCGCGCCTCGACAGCTCCTGCGGCGCGCACGCTCGGTTGGCGAGCCAGCGCATAATCGACGGCCTGCTCAATCGTAAGAGCCCTAGGGCCGAGATCGTCGGCTAGGGATGGCCGCGGCAAGAGGGCGCCGACTCCAAATAGAAAAAGCAGCCAGCGAGCTCTAGGTAAGATCATCGCCCTTTCCGCACAAACGACGCATAAAGATCGTCGAACAGTGCCGAACCGCGCGCCAATCGGGATTCGTCGTCCTTGTAGGCACGGCAGATCCCGGTAATCACGCGGTCAATTCCGGCCGCTTCCTGCCTGTCGAACTTGGCGTCTTTCAGGTCGATATCGTGAATGATCTCTCCGATCGCCCGCAACGCTGCGTCGCGCAGCTTCATGCGCTGAATCAGAACCTCGAAGGTGCAGCGATCGCCTTCGTGGGTAAACTCCGCCTGAAACATGTCGAAGCGCACTTCATCCTTTTCAGGCCGGTAGCCTCTCGCCGGTACAAACTTGAACACGGCGTCCGCGTCGATGAAGCAACGGACTAGCCACGCGCTTGCCATACGGTCGATGTGCAGACCCTTGCGGGTCACCCAGATGCGTTTGCGATACTCGTGCAAAGGTAAAGAGGTGCTGTCTTCCTCGATGGGCGGCTCTCGCTGCAAGCTCGCTTCAAGACTCGCCACGAGCCCCTCCGCGGTCTGGCGCCCCAGCGAATCGAAGAAATCGATCGCCACCACCTCGCCGAGCCTGCGCCGAAGCCGCGCGACGGCCGGCTCGAGTTCATCGCTCTTGTCGTGATCGTGCGCAGCGCCAGCTCGCGCCGCGCGCACAAATCTCCGCGCCTCTTCTGCGATTGCCGCATAGTCGGCATCGCGCGCGGCCTTGAACAACGCCTCAACCTGGTCGTCGGACAGGCCGTCGACGAAGTCAGCTTCACAGATCGATGCTTCCCCGTGGCCCTCGGTGATTTCGCGCAGAGTCCATTGCAGGTCTTCAAGCGCTTGGTCACTGCGCGGCATGACGTAAACCGAGTTCTTGATCGCCACCGCCCCGATTCGCTGCAGGCGGCGCCAAATCTTGACCCGGAAGTAATCCGGTTTCGGAGGCAGATTGTGGATCAAGAGGAGCCACGCCTTTTCGTTCGACTCAGCCATCCCCTTCACTCTTGACATGCGCGAGATACAATTGCAATAAGAAATGAATCAATTGAATCATCAACTCGCCAACCTCCGGAAAAGCCAAGCCTGCTGATGGCGTCTCCACGCAAGAGGCCCGAAATGACGCTCGCCAACGAAATTAAGAAAGTCGCTGATTCAGACGGCGACAAGGATCTGAGGATGGGCGTATGTCGCGCGAATGGCTGATGCGGAGCGCCACATCCGCTGTCCTTGTTCTCTGCTTGGGTATGCTCGCCGCGAGCGACGCTGTCACGCCAGTTCCGCTAGTTCTTCCGGGTGGTCACGGCGGAATCGGCTTCGACGATATGGGGTTCGCCCCCTCTCTGCGCAAGGTACTGGTGCCAGCCGGGCGTTCGGGCAACCTGGATCTCATCGATCCGGACACCAAGCAGATCACCATCATAAGCGGGTTCACCAGCCGCACCAATTTCGGTGGTGGTCACGGCCAAGGCGTGACCTCTGCGGACGAGGGTCTCGGGCTGCTTTTCGCCACCGATCGCGACGCCAGGAAGCTGGATGTGATCGATCCCAACGCGCGAGCGATCGTAGCTTCTGCGCCGCTGGCGTCGGGCCCGGATTACGTCCGGTTCGTTTCAATAACGCGCGAGGTATGGGTGACCGAACCTGGTGCTGCCCGGATCGAGGTCTTCTCGCTGCCGCACGCGGGCACGCCGAAACCTGCGCACGTCGATTTCATTTCGATACCGGGTGGTCCCGAATCCCTTGTCATCGACGAGAGACGCGGGCGCGCCTATGCGAATCTGTGGACCGACACGACGATTGCAATAGATCTGAAAAGCCGAAGCATCTCGGCGCGATGGAAAAACGGATGCAAAGGATCGCGCGGACTTGCGATCGACGATGCGCGCGGGTTTCTCTTCGTGGGCTGCGCCGAGGGAAAACTTAGCGTCCTCGATCTCGCAGCCGGAGCGCAGGTGGCACAAGCCTCGTCCGGCAACGGAGTCGATATCATCGCGTACAACCCGCAACTCGCGCATGCGTATCTGCCGGGCGCGGAAACCGCCACGATGGCGGTCATCGGAATAACAGCGAAGGGTGCCGCAACCGTTATCGGAACAGTCAAAACCGTGAAGCGCTCGCATTGTGTCGCAGCCGACGATCGCGGCAATGCCTATGTCTGCGATCCGTCAGCCGGCCGCTTGCTGGTCTTCAAGGACACCTTTCCCAGTTCGAAATGATGGCCAGGTCGCAAGACTCAGGTAGCTCGGGTCGAAAATCAGCGTGAGGGTTTGGATATGGAGACGGACCACATCGCAAAGATTGCGCTACTCTGGCGCGGCAACCCCAACACCCCGGAACAGCCGACGGCGCGGAACAACCGGCTGCACCTGTTATTCGATGCTCTCGCGAACCTAAACGTCGCGGCCGAACCCGTTGTGTACTCGGATGAGATCGTGAATGACGTGCGCGAGCGCCTGCTGCAATTCGACGGCGTGCTCGTCTGGGTGGATCCGATTACTGAGGGCCGCGACCGATCGAAGCTCGACCCGATGCTGAGAGACGTTGCCTCGCGATGGGTCTGGGTCAGTGCTCATCCCGATATCATCCTCAAGATGGGCAGCAAGGACGTGCTCTTCAAGACGCGACACCTCGGTTGGGGCACCGACACGTGCCTCTATCAAACTATCGAGGAGTTCAGGGAGCAGTTTCCGGTGCGGCTCGCCTTGAGCGGGCCGCGTGTGCTGAAGCAAAAGCGCGGCAATGGAGGCATCGGAACCTGGAAGGTCGCGCTTGCCGGCCGCAGGCCTGACCAGCCGGTGGTTGATCCTGCCGTGTTTGTGCAAGAGGCGCGCATGGGCGGCGCGCGGGAAAAGTTACCGCTGAGCGAGTTCATGCGCCGATGCGAGAACTACTTTTCCGGTTCCGGCTGCATCATTGACCAAGCCTTCCAGCAGCGGGTCGCCGAAGGCATGATCCGCTGTTACGTGGTTCTTAATAAGGTCGTCGGTTTCTCAACGCAGTCGCCGCGAACTGAACCGTCCACCTCCCAGTCTCTCGCCCCGTTCGCTATGGCTCGCGAAAAGACGATGTATGACGAGTCGGCGCCGCAATTTCAGGTGCTCAGGAAAAACATGGAATCGGAGTGGGTGCCGACGATGCAACGATTGCTCGCGATCGACACAAGCTCGCTTCCCGCGCTCTGGGATGCTGATTTCCTGTACGGCCCGAAGACCGAGCGCGGCGGCGACACCTATGTTCTCGGTGAGATAAACGTCGGCGC
This sequence comes from Binataceae bacterium (SeqCode), assembly GCA_050736695.1. Taxonomy (GTDB): domain Bacteria; phylum Desulfobacterota; class Binatia; order Binatales; family Binataceae; genus JBARDN01. Next base: position 30,518 of record JBOHWH010000169.1, read on the forward strand.
GGTATTTCACTTCCCGGAAACGGCTGTGCGGATTATTGCGCACGCCGCTGTCATTCGTGTGCTTGCTGCCAGGACAGCTCACGAAGCAGCGCGCTAAAACAGCGGGCTCGGCCTGGTTTCGCATCATTTGGATTCCGTCAACTCTCCGCACATGCCTGCGGTGAGCTAACGTGGGCCAGACTGCTCTAAACGTTGTGGAGCTGAGAAGAATGAATCAGGTACCTGCAGTGGTCGGCCGCGTACCGTGCACCAACCCGATCTGGAACTTTTTCACCCGCTGGTGCGCCTATAGAAGGCAAGGAGAGAATTAACCTCTGGCTCCGGCATCCCCGTCTCCATACCCAGACGGCCAGCCCGGTTCTGAGGTTTGGGCTCTACGAATGCAGAGCGATCAATTCAAGGCAATCGCGCGCGGGCTGCTGTCTTCGCTGTACAACGCGGCGTTTCGGCTCACGCGCAATCCGCACGACGCCGAAGACTTGGTTCAGGACACCTATGCCTACGCCTTCGCCCACGCCGAGGAACTTCGAAGTTCCGCGTCGGCCAAGGCGTGGCTAATACGCATTCTCTACCACCGATTCATTTCGGCACGACGCCGTTCACGCATCTCGCTCAAAGTTGTCGACGGTTGTTCCGACGATTCCGTCGCACCTGATCCAGTCCCAAGCTTCGAACGAGCCATGATCGCGCGGCTTGCAAGACCCGCGATCAGTGCGGCGCTCGACAAGCTGCCAGACGAGATGCGTGTGACGCTCCTGCTGTGTGTGGTCGAGGGTATGTCTTACGAGGAAATCGCCCAGGTCATGGACTGTCCCGTAGGCACGGTTCGCTCGCGAATCGCGCGCGCTCGGGTACGCCTTATGTCCGCCCTCGCAGGCGAGGCTGCCGCGCTCGGCATCATCAAGCAGAACAAAACATGACTCCATGCGAGTACCCCTTCGAGATGCTCAGCGCCTACGTGGATGGGCAACTCGAAACCAACGAGGAACTTGAGGTACGCCGCCACCTCGACGGATGCGCGCACTGCTTCGACCTGCTCGAAAGCCTCTCCGCACTGAACGAGGCGGTCGCGTCTACCGCCGAGCTGCATCCCGTGCCCCATTCGTTGCGCGAACGAGTGAACCAGATGCGCGCTTCGAAACGAGCGAGCAAACTCGTTTGGAGTGCGGTCGCTATTGCAGCCGCCCTATTGGTTACATTTTCTCTGGCGTACTGGAACCGGCGATCCAGAGTCAGTGCGGTCGATCAACTCACCCAGGCGTTGCTCGAGGATCATCTGCGCTACCTCAACATTCCCGACGCCATCCAGGTCGCTTCAGACGATCCCCGGCGACATCGCTGACTCCTTCAGCGATCGCGTCGGCTTTCCGATTCAACTGCCCCAACTCAACAATGCGAGTTTGCTGGGCGCGCGCTTCTGCTGGATCAGGCGCAACAAGGCTTTGCTTTCGTTTTACGAGACGGACGGCCAGCCCTTCTCTATCTTTGCGATCAATCAAGATGCACTCCCGCCCAACGCCGAACAACGGACCAGGCAGCGGAGGTGCAGCGCAACTCGGCTACGATCCGGGAAGGCCGGGTCAGTACACGAAAGAAATTGCGGTCGACGTCACAGACCTTCAGAACGGCAATCGCAAAGGCTCATAGAACTTTGATCGCCATTGGCGGGGCGCTGAGAGCGCGGCAGCGCGCGAGCAGGGCAGCAACAATGGGCGCCAGGCAAAAAGCGGCTCGCCTGTTCGACTTGGTTCTGTTCATTTTCATCTGGGGCATCACGCCGGTGCTGGCACTGATTATCGTTCCCAGCATTCATGAGAGCGGCCATGCGGCGGCCTGCCTGATCGAAGGCGGCGCGGTCACGCAATGGCGCTTGATGCCGTTCGGGATGGAACCGCACACCACCTGTACCAGAATTACTCCGCTCTTTTGCGCTGCCGGCTCATTCATCAGCATCGTCGCTTGGCTGCTCTGCACGTATATCTTCGACAGGCAGGTCGGCCGTCTGGGAACGGGACACTTGTTCAACTCCGCGGCTGCCCTGTGGTTTTGGTGGTCGGTCTGGGTGTTTCAGGAACTTTTCGGGGACGCTGTTCATGCGCGCTCCGATGCCCCGCTGCATCACGACGCCGGCTACTTCGTCCACCTGACCGGAATCAATCCCACCGTCGCTAGCGCCACGATGTTTGCACTGCTCGCGATCTTGTTCGTGCCGTTTCTCCGCGTCGGCGCCCGAACACTAAAGACCCAGAACACCGGGAAACTGGAGGGCGCGCGGCAGTGATCTAAGCAGCGTGCCTTTAGTCCGACAGTCGCCGCCGCGCTCCGATACGCGGAGGCGACCAAGGGAGGTTCAGAGAGATGAGACGCTTGAGGACGGCCAGCGAAAGCATCGAAACGCTGGCAGCGCGGGCGGCCGGTCTTAGCATGGGACTGATTCGCTCAGGCTCTTCACTAGCATCGTTTTTCCATCCGCGCGCGCGGGTTCACGCCGTCAAGCGAAACCTCGAACGCTTCCCGGTCCACTTGACGGTCCAGGTTAGCGATGATGAATTGCAATCCTTGAAATCACAGATTGCGACTTCAAGTTATGGCGGCCTCCGGCACCCTGCGCCCTACGCCTTCACCGATCAAAGCGTCGCTAGGCTCTCAAGCGGCTTCCGCAGCAAACGCGTCATCCCGGTCAACATCGAAATCATGCGCGCCTTGTTCGCCTGCGCCAAATGCTCACATCATATGCCGACCTCGCTCGGAAGCTAGATACGCCTGAGAAGAAATATCACGCTCAATTCAAGGACGTCTTCGACGGGTTCCGCGGGCTCATGAAACATCCGGAGCCCAACCAACGCCCGATTGGTTCTCGAACAGACAAATGGCCACGCCTCGCTTCATCCACCCGCCCGCGCATAGCGCTTGGCTCACGGGCAGGCCGAGACGCCAAGGAGGGCTCGGAGAAGCGCCATCGGACGCGCGAGTCGTAAATTATCGCAGGACAGCAATAGCGGCGGCGCTAAGAGCCGCTGCGACAGGTAGTGTAACCATCCAAGCGAGGATAATTCCGTTTATGGTCCGCCAGCTAGCCTCGCCCGACAATGCGCCGATCCCGAACAGCGCCCCGCATGAAACGTGCGTGGTTGACACCGGCATCCCCCAACGCGAAGCCAGCAAAACCATAAAGGCCGTAGCCACATTGGCGGCAAGGCCGCGTCGCGGATCGAGTATCGTAATCTGATGGCTCATGGTCTCAGCGACGCGCCGGGCATTGAGCAGGCCCCCGAGCGCAATTACGAGCCCGACCAAAACCACCGTCTCACGCATGCCGATCAACGGCGAGATTAGGAGCAGCGCCGCCATTTTCGGTGTGTCGTTGACTCCGCGCGCAAAACTGACAGCCGCAGCGCTTAGGATGTGCAACCAATCGAGCCCACGATCCAAGTTCAGATGGAGCGCGGGCTCGACATAACGCTCACGGCATTCGGCTTCCGGAGCCACCGTCAGCATCAGCGAGGCAAACGCCAACGCAGCTCTGCCTGCGGGAGCCGGCGTGCACATCGGTTCGTGGTCCACGCAGAGACATGTCTCGTTGCCCGCGAGGTGAACGGGAACCAGTCGAGTCAACGTGGAATAAGTCAACGCGGTGACCGGAATTACGGCGAGCGGCGAAAAGACTAACGGTACCACGAAACTGTGGTCCAAGGTGCCCCATTTCGGCAGGACGCCGGAGGCGAGCGCCGCGCCGAGCATCCCCCCGAGCAGTGCATGCGTCGTCGAAATCGGCATCCCCAAGAAGTGCCGCGAGTAAGACAGTTATTGCAGCGCCGAAACCCGTCGCGAACACGAATTGCACGTTGTTCGCGAGTCCGGCCGGAATCAGCCCTGCCCCGTGGAAGGACCTGAGAAGACTGCCGGCGAGATACAATGACGCGAGCGACCCGAGGAGTGTGGCAGCCGTCGCCACCAATAGCGCCTGGCGGTACGACAGAGTGCCGCCGCCATAGAGCGTTGCGACGCCCTTGAAGTTGTCGTTCGCGCCGTTTGCATAGGCAACCAACAACGTGATGACAATCAAGAGCGCTTGGAAGCTGACCATCCGCTTAGCCTACGAGCGGCATCCTTCGGGTCCGCAACAACTTGCCGCGCCGTTGGCCGTGAGGCGGTAATCCAGCCCCTTGGTCTCGTGCGGATGTCTGATGGTGTCGCGCGAACAGTCGAATACAGGCGCTTCTTCCGGCGCGACCGGCCGCAGAGGCGGAACCGGAATTATGTCTTCGACATAGGGAGAGTTCGTGTAGATGCGGAAAGTTTTTTCGCATACGGCCATCGACTGACCGCGGAGCAACGTATGACCATCGTCGTCCTCGACCTTGCGCCACGGCCCCCTATAGATAACGGCCTGATTACAATCGAGGCAGGGACCCTGCTTGCCCTTCATGGCACGCACGGTGATCGAGCGGAACTCGATGCCCTCGACGGTCCGCCAAGGCGTCTCGTCGCGTTTTAGTATCTCTATCCCGTAGAACCCGGCCTCCTCGAATGCGTGGAGGAATTCACCCTCTTGCAGCGCGCCCGAGACGCATCCACTCCACAATTCTGGATCGTTTTTCAGATGCGCGGGAACTGGTTCATCCGACACTATGTCTGAAATCACCGCCCGCCCACCGCGACGCAGCACGCGATAAACTTCGCTGAAGACCTTGCGCTTGTCTGAGTCCTTGACCAGGTTGAGCACGCAGTTTGACACCGCCACGTCAACGCTTTCGGTCGCTATAAGCGGAGCGCCCGACCGCTGACGCGCGACGAAGTCGTCGAGTCTGGAAAGGTCTTCGACTCCACAAACCGGGCTCCGCCTTAGCCAGGCGTCCACACTGTCGAGGTCGATCGCGAGATCGTCGAGCCGCGCCCGCCGAAATTCGACGTTAGAAAATCCCACCTTTGCGCTCACTTCCGGGACATAGCGGCGCGCCAACCCGAGCATCTCCGCGTTCATGTCGACGCCTATTACTTGTCCCGAAGCACCGACTATCTGGGCGGCGATGAAGCAGATTTTGCCGGCGCCGCTGCCAAGGTCTAGCAC
>JBOHWH010000170.1:0-68957 GCA_050736695.1 Binataceae bacterium (SeqCode)
ATATGCAGCAGCTTCATAACGCCCGCGTGATCGAAAAACTTGGAGGCGCAATTATCGTCAAAGACGACGAGTGCCTGGCGGAGAATCTGGCGCGCGAAATGAAATTGCTGCTCGGCGATTCGGCGCGGCTGGTCGAAATGGGTGCGCGCGCGCACACCGCCGTGTTTCCCGATTCCGCCGCGCGCGTCGCGCGAGTTTGCTTCAACACCGCGCTGGTGGAGAACTAGATCGATTGGACAACGCTTTCACATCGGGACTGCTCGCGCCCAAACGCCGGCTCCATTTCATTGGAATCGGCGGCGCCGGAATGAGCGGGATCGCGGAGCTGTCGCTGCGGCTTGGCTTCGCAGTCAGCGGATGCGATCTCGCGGCGAGCGCCGCGACCGCGCGGCTTTCTTCGCTCGGCGCGCAGATCGAAGTCGGGCATCATCCGTCGCATCTGCGTCCGCCGCTCGACGCGATCGTAATTTCCTCCGCGATAAAATTTTCTAATCCCGAAGTTGCACGCGCCCGCGATCTCAAGATCCCGGTGATCGCGCGGGCCGAGATGCTGGGCGAGCTCTTGCGGATGGCGAAGCTTGGCGTCGCGGTCGCGGGCACTCACGGCAAGACCACCACCACCGCGCTGGTCGCGCTGATCATGGAAGAGGCGGGGCTTGACCCCACGGTCGCGGTTGGCGGAAACCTGCGCAACACCGGAACCAACGTGCGCCTCGGCCGCGGCGATTACATGGTCGCCGAGGCCGACGAGAGTGACGCGTCGTTCCTTCTGCTGCTGCCGACGATCGCGATCGTCACCAATATCGATCCCGAGCATCTGGACCATTACGGTTCGATGGATCGCCTGCGCGAGGCGTTCGCGAGCTTTATCAATCGGGTGCCGTTCTATGGACGCGCGGTTCTGGGAATCGACAGCGTGAACGTACGCGCGATGCTCGCGCAGGTGCGCAAGCCAATCATTACCTACGGAGTCGCGGCCGACGCGGACCTGCGCGCCGAAGCAATTGTGATCGACGGCCTGTCGACGCGCTTCGAAGTGATTTTCAAAGACGCGCCGCTCGGCACCGTTACGCTTCCCACCCCGGGCGTGCACGTCGCGATGAACTCGCTCGCCGCGATCGCGGTCGCGCTCGAGCTGGGAATCGATTTCCAGGTTGCCGCGCACGCGCTTTCCGAGTTTGGTGGGATCGCCCGGCGCTTCGAGATCAGGGGCGAGAGCAATGGAAGGATCGTGCTCGACGATTACGCGCATCATCCGACTGAGGTTCGCGCGACGCTCGCCGCCGCACGCGCGGGATTCAAGCGCCGCGTCGTAGCCGTGTTCCAGCCTCATCGCTACACCAGGATGCGCGATCTGTTCGACGAATTTCTAAACGCCTTCGATGACGCCGGCGCGCTCTATCTGCTCGACATTTATCCGGCCGGCGAGGATCCGATTCCCGGGGTCTCTTCGCGGCGCCTGTACGAGGCGATTCGCGCGCGCGGCCATCTGGAAATTCATTATCTGACTGGCGAGCTCGAGCCTGCTCGTGAAGTCGCACAAGCCTCCCGCGCGGGTGATTTAATTGTCACGCTCGGCGCCGGCGATATCAACAAACTCGGCGACCGGATTCTCGGTGCGCTCGCAGACGAGGCCAAGCCGCATGAGCATGCTTGAGCGCGAGCTGCATAGCCGTTTCGGCGAGCGCTTGATGGCGGAGCGTCCGCTGGCCGAGTTGACTTCGTTTCAAATCGGTGGACCCGCGGATCTCTATGTCGCGGTCGAAGACGAAGCGGAACTCTGCCACGCGATGGCGGCCGCGTATCGCAGCAGCACGCCCGCATTCTGCCTGGGTGCGGGAACCAATTTGCTGGTGAGCGATCGGGGCGTGCGCGGATTGGTCGTGCGCCTTGGCGAAGGCTTTCGCAAAATCGAGATCGACGCGATGCACGTAGCCTCAGGCGCGGCGGTTGATTTCGGTGCGCTGGTTGAGACGGTGGTCGAGCAAAGCCTGGGCGGGCTCGAGTTCGGCGAGGGAATTCCGGGAACCGTCGGCGGCGGCCTGGTGATGAACGCCGGCGCGTTCGGCGGTGAGATCGCGAAAGTGGTGACGATTGTTCACGGCGTGACGCGCCAAGGCGTTGCGCGCAATCTGACCAAAGACGAAATCAATTTCGCCTACCGGCGGACCAGGCTTCCGGCTGGATTTATAATCACGCGGGTCGAGTTCGAGCTTGCCCGCGGCGATCGCGAGGCGCTGCGCGAGCGCGTCGGCGAGGTGCGCGCGCGGCGCGCGGCGCGTCAACCGCGCGGAGTTCCCAACGCCGGATCGATCTTCAAAAATCCTCCCGGCACGTTTGCAGGAAAGTTGCTCGAAGGCGCAGGGTTAAAAGGGCTGCGCCTCGGCGGTGCGGCGTTCTCGGATCGGCACGCGAATTTTATCGTCAATCTTGGCGGTGCACGCGCCGAAGAGGTCCGCGCCCTGATGGAGCTGGCGCGTAACCGCGTCAAGGAGCAAAGCGGCGTCTGGCTCGAGCCGGAGGTCAAGCTGGTGGGCGACTGGTAGTCCGCACGCGGGAAGTGGCGTGCAGGCAGCGGTGTGGTGGAAGTGGTGCGGTGGTAGAAAGGCGAAAAGGAAAAGATGCGGCGAGATGGAACTCACGGATGGTGGGTATCGTCCTGTGCGCTTTTTTTATTCTGGGCGTGATGACCGGGTTCAGCACGCCCGGGCGCGCACTCACGCTGCGCGTCTGGAATCTTTTTTCCTCGTACTCCGCGCGATTCGATCGCGCCGCCGCTCCCGAAAATCCTTTGCTGCAATGGGTTCGTGAGGCCACCCGCTCAGTGGAGACACAATTGGGCATCAAGCGCGCGCCGATTGCCAAGCTGCCCGGAGTGCGGCAGGGCGGAGCGATCGCGATGGTCGAGCGGCACGACGGATTCTACGCGCTGTTCGCCGACGGCGCGCTGGAGGGTCCGTTCTCGCCCAACTCCGAGGGCGACCTGCCGATCCTGAGCGGCGACCGGGCGGAGAATTCGCGTGGAACCGAACTGGTCGCATACGCCGCGACGATGGTCCGCGCGGAGGCCGAGCTGTCGCATCTGGTGTCGGAGATGAGCATCGATGACGACGAAGTCGCCGCGCTCTTTTTGGATCGCGCGCGCACCGAGGTTTTGATCGATCTCGATAATGCGCCCGCCGAGATAAGACGGGCGAATGAAGTGCTCGGGAAGTGGCGCGGACGCGAACGGACGATCGCCGTGCTGGATATGACCACGCCCGACGAAGCTGTCGTGCGCCTGGCCGCGGCCGATGCGCCAGCGCAGCATCGGCACGGTGCGGTGCGCAAGGTCTCGGTCCGTTCCGGAGACACGAGGACCGGCAAATCGGGCGCGGTGCGGAGGGAGTCCGTGAGGCGATGAGGAACCTGCTGACAGGATTGGACGTGGGCACCAGCAAGGTCTGCGCGCTCGTCGCGGAAGCGAGTTCCGAGGGCGATGTGGCTGTGCTCGGCCACGGAGTCGCGCCATGCACGGGTCTGCGCAAGGGAGTCGTGGTCAATATCGAAGCGACGGTCGAGGCGATTCGCGCAGCGCTCGACGAGGCCGAGAAAACCTCAGGCCTGCGCATCGGCTCGGTCGTCGCGGGCGTAGCCGGTCCGCATATCCGCGGCCTCAATAGCCACGGAATCGTCGCGGTGCGCGGCGGAGAAGTCGGTGCGCGCGACGTCGAGCGAGTGATCGACGCGGCGCGCGCGGTGGCGATTCCGCTGGACCGCCAGGTCTTACACATCTTGCCGCAGCAATTCGCAGTCGATGATCAGGAAGGCGTGCGCGAGCCGATCGGGATGGCGGGCGTGCGCCTCGAGGCGCGCATCCATATCGTTACCGCGGCGCAGAGTTACGGCCAGAACCTGACCAAGTGCTGCGAGCGCGCGGGGATTACTCCGGCCGAGATGGTTTTCGAGCCGCTCGCGTCGGCGGAGGCAGCGCTGTTTCCCGAAGAACGCGAGCTTGGCGTCGCGCTGATCGATATCGGCGGCGGCACGACTGACATCATCGTGTTTCATGCCGGCGCCGTGATGCATACCGCCGTGCTGCCGTTGGGCGGAAATCATTTGACCAGCGACATCGCGGCCGGAATCCGCACGCCGATCGCGGAAGCGGAGAAGCTCAAGATTGCTTACGGTGCCGCGACCAATCAGGTCGTACGGCGCGACGAGATGGTGCGGGTGGCGGGTGTGGGCGGACGCGAGCCGAAGGCGATCGCGCGCCGGATGCTCACCGACATCATCGAGCCGCGGATGGAAGAGATACTCGCGATGGCGCAGCGCGAAATCATGCGCTCGGGCGTGGCCGACAGCCTCGCCTCGGGAATCGTGCTGGTGGGCGGCACGTCGCTGCTCGAAGGCACCCAGGAATTGGCGGAGCGGATTTTTGGAGTTCCGGTCCGGCGCGGGCTTCCGATCAATCTTAAAGGGATGCCCGAGGAATTGATGAAACCGATGTATACCACCGCGGCGGGTTTGATCCTGTGCCAGGGCACCGCTCGCGGGGTTAACGGCGTGGCCGGACGCTACGGGCGATGGGGCAGACTGCGTATTCGCTTGAGCGACTGGGTGAGAGATTTCTTTTGACACGCCGACGAAAGAAAAACTGGAGCTGTCAGCAAACTTTGCCGGTAGGTGGTGGAGGAGGTTCGCACATGATTGAATTGGTGAGTAACCCCGATTTGGGCGCGCGCATAAAGGTAATCGGCGCAGGCGGATGCGGCGGCAACGCGATCAATCACATGATCGCTTCCGGCGTCCGCAATGTTGATTTTATCGCCGTCAATACCGATTCGCAGGCGCTCCAGAACAATCACGCGCCTCTGAAACTTCAGATCGGCGAGACGCTGACTCGAGGCCGCGGCGCGGGCGGCAATCCTGAAATCGGGCGCAAGGCCGCGCTCGAAGATGAAGAGCGAATCCGCGCCGAGCTGGCCGACGCCGAAATGGTCTTCGTCACCGCCGGAATGGGCGGAGGCACCGGCACCGGCTCCGCGCCGGTTATCGCCCGAGTTGCGCGCGAGCTTGGCGCGCTGACCGTCGGCGTGGTGACCAAGCCGTTTCAGTTCGAGGCGCGCAAGCGGATGGCGCAAGCGGAAGAGGGTCTGCGCGAGCTGAAGAACTCAGTCGATACGCTGATCACAATTCCAAATCAGCGTCTGCTCTCGGTAGCCAATCGCAACACTTCCCTGCGCGAGGCATTCGCCAAAGCCGACGACGTGCTGTTGCAGGCGGTCCGCGGAATTTCGGAGCTGGTCACGGTTCACGGGCTCATCAATCTCGATTTCGCCGACGTGCGATCGATCATGTCGGAGATGGGGATGGCGATGATGGGCGCGGCGACGGCGTCGGGGGAGAATCGCGCGGTCGAAGCGGCGCAGCGCGCGATCTCGAGTCCGCTGCTCGAAGACGTTTCGATCAAGGGCGCGCGCGGATTGCTGATCAACGTGACCGGCGGCCCCGAGATGTCGCTGTACGAAGTGAACGAAGCGGCCAGCCTGATCCAGGAAGAGGCCGACGAGGACGCGAACATCATTTTTGGCGCGGTCGTCGATGAAACCGCCGGCAACGAAATTCGCGTGACGGTTATCGCGACCGGCTTCGGCGAGAAGGACCTGGCGTCGTTCTCGAAGTATTCGCCGTCGGGAGCGCCGATCACGACGCCGATCATGGCAGCCTCGACGCGACCGGTGGATCCTGCGGAGATTCGACCGACCCTCGCGCCGTCACCGGCGCAGATGTCGGGACAAGTGCGACAGTTCCCCGGCGGCAAACCGGTGCGCCGGATGGGATTGATCGTCGATGAGAGCAGTCTGGATATTCCGGCGTTCAAGCGGCGCGGTACGACTGACGCAAGCGGTGACCAGGAGCGGCTCGAGCCGAACGCGCTGCTCGACGGTGACGACAAGCTCGACGTGCCGACCTTCCTGCGCAAGCACATCGACTAGCGGAAGATCGCAGGGAGCGCGGAGCAGCACCCTCACTCACGCGTCACGGCGATTGCTAAAAAGAGCAATCGCCGCGCCGCGTCGCCCGCGTGCCAGTGGCACCTCCCGGAGGGAGAGGGTATCTGTGGGCGCCGGAATGGCTCTTGCTCAAAACCTGGGCGCGACTATTTCGCAGTCAGCGCGGCGGTCAGCTCTTGATGCTTGTCGCGCAAGGGCTTGGGCATTGTCGGGCCGATTTTGTCGAAGAACTCGGCGGCTGAGTTCAATTCGATTTTCCATTCTTCCGGCTTGATCGCGAGATCTTCGCGGAGTTGTTCGGTCGAGATCTCGAGGCCGCTGAGATCCAGGTCGGAGAGCTTGGGCACGCCGCCGACCGATGTTTTCTCGGCGCTGACGCGGCCGCCGATCCGATCGAGCATCCACTTGAGCACGCGCAGATTGTCGCCGAAGCCGGGCCACAGGAAGTTGCCGTCTTTGTCCTTGCGGAACCAATTGACCATGAAGATCTTCGGCGGATGCTTGATCGATTTTTCCATCGCGAGCCAGTGGCCGAAGTAATCGCCGATGTTGTAGCCGCAGAACGGCAGCATCGCCATCGGATCGCGCCTGACCACGCCGACCGCTCCCGCAGCAGCCGCTGTGGTCTCCGAGCCCATCGTCGCGCCCATGAAAACGCCGTGGGTCCAGCTCTCGGATTCGAGTACCAGCGGAGTCGTGGTGGCGCGGCGTCCGCCGAACACGATCGCGGAAATCGGAACGCCCTTGGGATCGTTGGCGTGCGGCGAGAGCGCGGGATTATTGATCATCGGGGTCGTAAAGCGGCTATTCGGATGCGCGGCTTTCTCCTTTGATGACTTGTTCCACGGGCGCCCCTGCCAATCGAGGAGTCCTTCCGGCGGCGGCGCGTCGGTCCCTTCCCACCAGACGTCGCCGTCGGGTGTCATCGCGACGTTGGTGAAGATCGAGTCATGCCCGAGCATCTTCATCGCGTTTGGATTCGAATGAGAATTGGTGCCGGGCGCGACGCCGAAGTAACCGTTCTCCGGATTGACCGCCCACAGCCGTCCGTCGTCGCCGACGCGCAGCCACGCGATATCGTCGCCGACCGTGAAGACTTTCCATCCGGCGAACGCGGGCGGCGGCGTCAGCATCGCGAGGTTGGTTTTTCCGCACGCGCTCGGGAACGCAGCCGCGACGTAAGTAGTCTCGCCCTTGGGATTCTGGATGCCGAGGATCAGCATGTGCTCGGCAAGCCAGCCCTCGCGCCGGCCCTGGTTGCTCGCGATTCTGAGTGCGAAGCATTTCTTGCTGAGCAGAGCGTTGCCGCCGTAGCCGGAGCCGACCGACCAGATCGCGTTGTCCTTTGGGAAGTGGCAGATCAGGCGGCGCTCAGGATTAACGTCGAGCGTGCAATGGACGCCGCGGCAGAAGTCGCCGCCGGCGCCGAGCTGTTCGAGCGCCTGCGTACCCATCCGCGTCATGATCCGCATATTGAGCGCGACATAGACGCTGTCGGTAATCTCGACGCCGACTTTTGCAAACGGTCCGAATGGTCCCATCACATACGGGATCACGTACATCGTGCGCCCGCGCATCGAGCCTTTAAGCCATCCGCGCAGCTTGGCGTAGGTCTCGGCGGGATCGGCCCAATTGTTGGTCGGTCCGGCGTCGCGTTTATCGGGCGAGCAGATGAGGGTGAGTTGCTCGGTGCGCGCGACGTCGTTCGGATTGGAACGATGCAGGTGGCTTTCTGGTTTTTTTTTCGCGTTGAGCGGAATCAAGACCCCGGATTTGACCGCGACCTCAGTCAGGCGGCGGCGTTCAGCTTCGGAGCCGTCGCACCAAACGATTTCGTCGGGAGTGGTGAGGGTTGCGATTTCCGCAACCCAATCAGCCAGAGCACGGCTCTTGGTGAGTGCGGATTTGGTGTCGAGGTTTGGCGTCACTTGATCACTCCGTATCAGCGCGTCGGTTATGGTGCCTATTATGCGAAAACCCGTACGCTGCGACTAACCGAATTGTAACATTTAGCCCAGCTAATAGTCCAATATCGCGATAAGGACTATAAGGCAAGCTTCATCGCCTGCAAAGCGCATCGATGAAGCGTAAAAGCGACGACGGCGCCGGCATTTAGATGCGAGCGCCGTCGTGTCTGGAGAAGGTCACGGCTCAAGGAGACCGAGTCTTATCGAGGCGACTTTCTCAATAGGCGGCGCTCTTGCGGGTTGATTCGACCAGGCGCTGGATTTCGGCTTCGGTGAATCCCGCGAGCAGGCGGGCCTCGCGTGCGATCGTGAGCATCATGCCGTCGTCGGTCTTCAGATCTTCGGCTGCGCGCCGGCCGCCTCGGAAGTTGAAGACTTCATCGACGGTCTCCTGAAACGCGAGCGCGGCTGCGAGCCGCTCGGGGTCGCCCTCGGTCAGCTTGCGCATCCACTTCGAGCCCATCCTGACGTGCGTGATTTCGTCGGCGAGCACGTAGTCGATCGCGCGCTCGATCACCTCGTCGCCGTTACGCTGCGCGATTCGGATCAGTTGGTCGAACACGTCGCAGGCGAGGCCCTCGAGTCCGCGATTGATCCCGGCGACGCGGGCCGCCGGATCCTCGGCTTGGGTGCATCGCCACAGGATCTCGGTCTCGACGTAATCGCCCATCTTGCCGCCCATGTAGTTCAGCAGGCGCTCGAAAATTTCCGCGTGCCGGGATTCGTCCCAGACCTGGCGCGCCATATCGAGCTGGAACTCCCACGGCGCGTCGGGGAAATCGAACAGCGTGCGTCCCGCCGCTTCCATCGCCTGGAATTCGCCGGTCATGATTCCGTGCATGCGCGCGCGCAGCGCTTCTTCGTCGAGGGGCAGCGGACGGTTGTCGAGTCCTTGCTCTTCATTGATCTCGCGGACCTGCTTCCCGCGCATCAGGACGATATGGTCGGGCCGCGCAAGGCGATCGACTGGGATACATCTTTCCATCGTTCAAATTCCTCTGAGCGTTCGTTAAGGATTCGGAATCCGGGATTCCTCGCGCGGCAGCCACGCGCGGGAATGACGGGCCGATTCGGCATGGTCTAGTAAGCTTGGCTCTTGCCGAAGCCTCTGACCAGGCGTTCGAGTTCTTCTTCGGTGAAACCGGCGAGCAGCCGCGCCTCGCGCGCGATCGTGATGCCCTGGTCGATCTCGATATCCTTGCCGTTGACGCGCTGCATGATTTTGTCAGCCTTGTCGACTGTGGTGCGCGTGCCGGCGAAATTGAACAGATCGTCGATACTATTCTGAAAGTCTTGGGCTTTTTTGTAGCGTTCGGGATCGCCCTCAGTCAGCTTGCGCATCCATCGCGAGCCCATCCGCACGTGCGTGATTTCGTCGGCGAGCACGTAATCGACCGAGCGCTCGATCACTTCGTCGCCCATCTTCTGCGCCAGGCGAATGAGTTGTTCGAAGACGTCGCAGGCAAGGCCCTCGAGTCCGCGATTGATTCCGGCGACTCGCGCGGCGGGATCCGCGGCCTGGGTGCATGACCACAGTACTTCGCTCTCCGGAAATTCGCCGTAGAACGAACCCGTGTACTCGAGCAGCTTCATGTAGATTTCGGCGTGGCGCGATTCGTCCCAAACCTGGCGCGCCATGTCGAGCTGGAACTCCCACGGCGAGTCGGGAAAATCGAACACAGTACGGCCCGCGGCTTCCATCGCCTGAAACTCACCGGCGCAGATTCCATGCAGCCGCGTCTTCAGGAAATCCTCTTCATAGGGCATCGCGCCGTTGGGCGTCAGCCCCTGCTCGGAGCGCGCGCGCCGCGAGCGCTCGGCGGGAACCAGAATATGATCCTCGGGGCGTGCGAGCTTATCGACGGGAATCATTCGCTGCATGATGGATCTCCTAGCTGCGCGTGGCTGTTTCTATCTGGTCCAGGCTGACCGCGCCTCGGTCAGGTTATTTGCTTCGCGGACGGTCCAGCGGCCATCCTCTTCGCCGAGCCGGAACTGAAGCGTGAAGGGCAAGGCTGCGCGGCCGGTCAGGCGAGCTTTGGTGTACCAATGTTTCGCGATTCGCGCCTGCCCGATGATCGTAACTTTATCATATGCACCCGGTTTGACCGAGTCCGCAATTTTGAGCATCGCCTCGACCGCCTGCGGATGCGACGCGGTCTCGACCTCGGCGCGATGGCCGGCGACGATCGCGGCAAGGAGCGCATCGGCGGCCGCGATCATCGATTGCGGCGGCTCGACGATCCTCGCGATCGGCTGCGGCCCCATCACGTTGGCGCGGTTTCCCAAGTCAGCCATTCGGATTGCCTCGGCGTTCAGCGGCGTAATGCTGGATATCGCTCCACGGCGATCGCTTGGTGCTGAGGTCTTCCGCGTCAGCGATTACAAATTTTCCGGCGTCAGACTTCTTCCATCGGACCAGCAGTTTGGCGCCGCCCTTGGCGCCCGAGAGGCGAAGCTTGGACATGAACTGGCCGCCGATCTTCGCAAGTGCGAGGGTCTCGAAATTATCGAACGGGCGCAGCGATGCGATCGAGGCGAGCGCCTCGCGATAGCTCTCGCGCGCCGAGTCGTCAACATAAGTATCGGCGTCAGCGCTGCCGGCGAGCAGGGCTTTGCCGTGCGCGATAATCCGATCCTCGAGTTCAGGAACGTTCATCAACTGCGGCCGAACTTTTTCGGCCCCTCCTTCTCGGGCTCGAAGCCCAGCACTCCGCCCGAGGCCGCCAGCAGATCCTCCAGATGCGCCTGCCAGGTGGCGGCGCGGCGATACATCTGCGCCGAGTCGAGGAGATCGCCAAGCAGCACGAGGCCCTTCTCTACGTGCGAGTTTTCCTCTTCGAGAATGCGCTGGAAAATCCGAATCGTCGGCGGCTCATAGACCGGGTTGGCGGCGGTGATAAGCGCGCTGTAGTGCGAAATGAGATGCGGCTTCAGCACGCGGTAGATTCCGGTCAGCCGCTCGATAGTGTCTTCCCACTGCTCCTTGTCTTCGATCTCCTGGATAAAGGTGACGAAGTTTTCATTGGCCGGCTTTGAGACCTGCGCTTGCGTGCGCAGCTCCGGCAAGCGCTTGCCGAGCGCGTCGGTATGGAGCGCGTCTTCGTACACCTGCCGTGCCATCTCGAGCTTGACCGGGACTTCGGGCGTAAGTGCGATCCATCCCGCCATCATCCGCATCATGCGCTCTTCGGCGTAGCGGTAGTTCATGATTTGGCTCACGCTCTCGCGGACGCTGTAAACGCCGTCGAGTGTACGCCTGTCGTAAAACGCCATCGCTTATGACTCCTCGAACCGCGCAATCTCGGACGCGTCGGGCCTATCGGTCTGCTTGCCGGCTCCGGTTGCGAAAAAGCGGCCTTCGATTATTCCGGCGATCTCGCGCCAGTAGGTTTCCTTGTCGATTCCCGCAAGTGCGCGCCCGCCGGTCGCCCATCCGGCGCACAGCATATGGATGATATGCACCGCGCTCTGCAGGTTCTCGAAACGAACCACGCCCGCGGCGCTTCCGCGCTCGAGCACCCGACTTACGGCGCGCAAGTAAGGATCGATCGCCGCCGCCATCTCCTTGCGATAACGGGTGCGCCGCGCGAGGTAGCGGGCCTCGTGATACAGGACGTTGAAGGCCTCGCGATAGCGATCGATCACGTCGAGAATCGCGCGCATCATCTGGACCAGTTCGCGGCGCGGGTCGTCGCCACCACGCTCCCGGATGACCGGCAACTGCTCGATCAACTCCGACACCATCGACTCCGCGATCAGGACCAGGATTTCGTCCTTGCTGTGCAAATAGACATAGATCGATCCGGCGGCGATCCCCGCTTCGAGCGCGAACTCCTTGACCGAGGCTTCATGAAAAGATTTGCGTTCGAGGACGCGGCAAGCCGCCAGGAAAATCTGGCGACGGCGCTGGCGGACCAGCACTTCGTCGTGAGGGAGCGATCGCAAAGCCTCAGGCATCGTAAGGTGCGCCGTGCGGCGCGGGAGTGATCGCGGTGCACGGACTGGCCAGATTCTATTGAATGAACGTTCATTTGTCAACCGTTCGGTCGAACGGTCGCGGCTCTGGCGTAATTCGGACTTTCTGAAGCTTTGGACCGGCTCGACTATTTCGGTGTTCGGGTCGCTGGTCACGGTTGTCGCGTTGCCGTTTGCCGCGATCCTGACGCTTGGCGCGAGCCCGTTCCAGATGGCGTTGTTGCGCGCGAGCGACATCGTTCCCGCGTTGATCATGGCGCTGGTCGCGGGGGTCTGGGTCGATCGGCTGAAGCGGCGCCCGATCCTGATCATCACCGACCTCGGGCGCGCGATCTTGCTGGCGACGATTCCGGCCGCCGCGTTTGCGCATGTGCTCGGGATGGCGCAGCTCTACGCGGTCACTCTGCTCGCCGCGATCCTCGGAATCTTTTTCGAGGTTGCGTACCGCTCTTATCTGCCCTCGATCGTCGAGAGAGCCGAGCTGGCCGAAGCGAACAGCAAACTCGGCGCGAGCGCCTCGGTCGCGGAGGTGGGCGCATTCAGCCTTGCGGGATGGATGGTGCAGGCGCTCAGCGCGCCGATCGCAATCCTGATCGACGCGATCTCGTTCCTGTTCTCGGCGGCCTTTGTCTGGAGGATCAGGGCGGTCGAGCCGGTCCCGCGCACCGAGGCCTCGCGCGAGAGTATACGGCGCGAAGTGGGCTAGGGCGCGCGCTTTGTGCTGAACGATTCGATTCTGCGCGCGCTGGTTCCCGCGATCGCTATCAGCACTTTCGGCACCAGCATGTTCGGCACCGAGTACTCGCTCTATGCACTGCGCACACTCGGCTTCAAACCCGGTGTGCTCGGAGTGATTTTTGCGATCGGCGGAATCGGTTCGCTCATCGGCGCGCTGATGGTCGAACGGATTTCGAATCGCTATGGCGCGGGCCCGACGATGATCGCCGGCTTGACGCTGTGGGGGGCCGGCGAGCTTTGCGTTCCGATCGCGCGCTCGGCGACTATGCTTGGCGCCGTGCTGATGATCGCGCAACAACTCAGCGACGGCGCGGCGATGCTTTACTACATCAACCTCACCACGCTTCGGCAGACGATTCCTCCGGACACGATGCTCGGGCGGGTGAATGCGACAGTGCGATTTTTGGTGCTGACGTGCCAGCTCGCGGGAACCTTCGCCAGCGGAATTCTGGCCGAGGTCATCGGGCTTCGCGCGACGCTGGCGATCGGTGCGTCGGCGAATCTTGTCGCGGCAGGATGGCTGGTGATTTCTCCGATCCGGAATCTGGCGGACGTGAGCGGACCTGCCGATGCCAGAGCAACCGCCGCGCCGTCGCCATGAACGATAACATAGGAGGACTCGTGGACTCGTCGCGCGCCCCTACGAATTTCGATCGGAGATTTCTTTCTTCGTAGGTGCGGCTCGAGAGCCGTCCGTCCCCGCTTTTGATCTCTCATATATTGATAGGAGCCTGGGCCGGGACTGATACCCTGTTTCCGCGCCGCCGTTATCGTCGGTTGCGGGGCTCAGCTATGCTTTCCGGTCGGGAACCTCGCCTATGCCCGAAAATCCGCCCAAATTTGTCAGGGAAACCGCAGTCGAGCGATTCTTCAACCAAAGCTTTGGATTTCTGCTGCGCTTCGGGATTGGCGCGGCGCATAACTATTTGCTTATCACCAAGGGCCGCAAGACCGGGCGTGAGTTCTCGACCCCGGTCAACCTGCTCGAAATGAACGGGCGCCGGTACCTGGTCGCGAGCCGCGGCGAAACCGGATGGGTCCGCAATGCGCGCGCTTCGGGCTCGATCGTTTTGAAAAAGGGCGCCAAGCAGTGGACCTGGAAGGTGCGCGAGCTTGCGATCGACGAACGTCCGCCGGTGATCAAGGAATTCCTCGATCGATTCGCGTCGTCGGTGCAGCGCTTCTACACGATTCGCGCCGGCTCGCCGGTCGAGGAGTTTCGCGCCGTGGCTCCATCCAATCCCGTCTTCGAGCTCAGCTCCTAGCGCCTTGCGCGGGATCGCCAGATGACTATCCCGACCGAGTCCGGCTTGCCGCTCTTTGCCGAGCCGCTACCGGGCGAGTCATCGACAGGCGAGCCGCTTCCGGCATTTTACGATACCGCCGAGAATCGCGGGCGCGTGCGCTCGACCGTGTGGATCCTGATCGCGATGCTGGTTTATCAGGGTTACGCGGGCTCGATCGTCGTGGTTGCGTCGCCGTGGATCGCGAAGAGCTTTGCGCTCGGCGAGTCGGCGCTGGCGCGCGTGTTCGCGTTCCTTGCGCTCGCGGCGCTCGGCTCGCTCATCCTGTCGCGGATGGTCGATAAGACGGGACGGCGGCGGGTGCTGATCTGGTCGGCGATAGCGATTCCGCTTGCGGCGCTGGGCGCGGCGGCCGCCACGAAGCTTGTGACATTCATCGCCTGCGCGATCGTGATGAACGCATTTCTGGGCGCGGCCGCCGCTTCCTCGATCGTGATCCTGGCCGAAGTGATGCCGATCGCGCGCCGCGCCGAGGGTCAGAGCTGGGCGGGAATCGCGGGCGCCGCGGGCAGCGGGCTCAGCGTCTTCCTGATCCCGATCATCATCTCGCTTGGGGTCTCGTGGCGATGGCTCCTGGTGATCGCGGGCGCGGGAATCGCCCTAGCGCCGATGGTTGCGCGAATCAAGGAAAGCGACCGGTGGACTGCCGTCGCGATCGAAGGCGGCGCGGAGCGCACGCACTTCTATGATGTTTTCGTGCCGCTCTATCGCAAGCGCTCGGTCACGCTGATCATCTGCACAATGCTCGCGGCCATATCGGGCGAGGGAGTGAACGCGTGGTCATACTTCCACGCTGTTTCGACGGTGGGCCTGTCGCCGGCGATCGCGAGCACGCTCACTATCGTCAGCGGAGGCGTGGGCATGTTCGGATTTCCGCTGGGCGCGTGGGCGGCGGAACGCTTCGGGCGCGTGCCGACGATAGTGTTATCCGGACTGGCGGTCTCGACGCTCGCGCTGGGTTACTTCTGGGGGCCGCCAGCGCATTTCGCGCATCCCGCGTTGTGGCTCGGATTCGCGTATCTGATCCTCAACACCTGCGCGAACGCGTTGACTGTCGCCTCGAACTCCGCAGTCACCGAGCTTTTTCCGACTGAATTGCGCGGCACGATTATCGGATGGTTTGCGCTGGTGGGCGCTGGCGGAGCGCTGGGCGCCGAGGCGACGATCTCGATCCTCGCGCGGCGGCTCGGCGGAATCGCGGGCGTGACCGGATGGCTGAGCCTGCTCGGAGTTCCGTCGGCGATCGCATTCGGCCTGCTGATCGACGAGACGCGCGGCCTCCCGCTAGAGGCCGCCGCCAGGGAAGAAGAATTCCGCACCGGCGATCCCGGCTAGTCTCCGCGCGCTTTTGAGATGCCCTCGCCGATCAGGAGAGGGTGCGCCGAAGGCGCGGGTGAGGGTTCCGCTCTTACTCCTCGATTACCGCCAGAATCTGCACGACCACACAGTCCGTCTCGCGCGGCGCGACTTCATTCCAGGGGAGCACCGGCTTATGCGGAGGCGTGCATATCAATTGGAATAGACGCAGAGCGGAACCCTCATCCGCGTGTCACTAGGCTTACAACCTCGAGCTCGGTCTCGGCGAATTCCTTGTTGGCTTCGTCCCACACGAATGCGGCGGCGCGTACGAACTTCCCCGCCCGGATCGACATCACAAGGTATGCCGTGTCCGGAT
Source organism: Binataceae bacterium (SeqCode) (assembly GCA_050736695.1). Classification (GTDB taxonomy): domain Bacteria; phylum Desulfobacterota; class Binatia; order Binatales; family Binataceae; genus JBARDN01. The sequence continues at coordinate 15,659 of JBOHWH010000170.1, forward strand.
AGTCTGGTTCCGATGGATCGAACGAGCAGGCGGCCGCGCGATCGGTCGCGGAGAAATAGGCGCCGTGATCGGGATGCGAGTGATAAACGATCCGGAGCGCGAGTTTGCGGCGATCGACCTCGTTCATCACCGCCAGATGCTCCTTCGGCTCCATCAGGAACGCGGTTCGCGCGTCGCGCGAAAACGCGGCGGGATCCTCGGCGTGCTTGCGATTCTGGATATTGGTGATCGGGCGAACTTCCTCTACCGAATCGCCGGCGGCGCTTCCAATAATAAAGCCGCAGCATTCGTTTGGAAATTCGCGCTCACCCTGTGCGACTATCGCATCGATACTTGCGCGCGTGATTGTAGCTCGCTTCACGTTTCCTCCGTGCGGGAATTTTCCGCGGCCATAGCCGCCGCACGCCGCCGCTCCGCGCCATGAATCATTCGGACCATCGTGGCGTTGATCGGCGCGTCGATTCCGTGACGCGCGCCGAGCTCGACGATCTTGCCGTTGAGTGCGTCGATATCGGTGCGCGCGCGGCGGTCCAAATCCGAGAGCATCGTGGGACGATGGCTGGCGGTCGCGGGAATCAGGCGGCCGTAGAAAACCTCGCGATAAGCACGGGCGTCGGAAAACGGCATCCGCACCTCCGCGCGCGCCGCAACCTCGAACGCCTCTTCGATCAGGTCATCCATAATCGCGCGCAGATCGGTGTCGGCCGCGAGCGCTCCGTAACTCGTCTCGAACAGGGCGCCGAGCGGGTTCAGCGCTGCGTTGTACACGAGCTTGGTCCAGATAATCGGCATGATATCGGCGTAGCCGAGAGCAGGCACGCCCGCCGCGCCGAGTGTCGCGGCGATTTCATGGGCGCGCGTCTCGAGCGCGGCCGCCAGCTCGCGATGCTGTTTGGGATCGGGGCCGATCGCGACCGGATCGGCGAAGACGGTCACGTGCGCGGCGCCGGGATGCGGAATTTCCGCGCCGAAAATTACCCGTGCGCCGAGCACCCGTGAAATCGAAAAGCGTTCGGCCAGCGCCTCGATATTTCCAAGCCCGTTCTGCATCGAGACGATGATTCCGTCGCGGTCCAGCCGATCGGAAATCGCATCGGCGATCGACGCGGTATCATACGGCTTGACCGTGCACAAAATCAGATCGTAGCGACCGCCGAGCTCCGCAGGATCGGCGGCTAGCGTCAGGCCTCGCACGCGCGACTCGCCCAGGAGTCCGGTCACATGCAATCCGTCGCGTGCGATCGCGGCGAGATGAGCAGGCCGCCCGAGCATCGTCACCCGATGACCGGCCTGATGCAGATGCGCGCCAACCACCGAGCCGATCGCGCCCGCACCCGCGATAAGAATTCGCTGAGCCGCCATCATGGAGAAAGTACGATCGAAACGCAGTCCAAACAATCCACGGGATTTCACCTCGTCGCCGTCATTTCGCCCGCGGGGAGAAATCCCGGGCGCAGGGCTGCTGCAGGTCGCGTCGGCGCCGAGCATGGGCGGCCTCGGGATTTCTCGCCCAGAGCTCGAAATGACGGCACGGACAAGGAACTCTGATCCGAAAATTCTGAATCTGTGAAGCCCGTGTGATCGGTGGATTGTTTGACGCTTGCGCTTTCAAGCGGCTACATAGCGAGCATGGAACGGACTTCGATAAGGCTTGGCGGCGTCGAGCTTTCGAGCTCGATCATGAATGCCTCGGGTCCGCGATCTGCCGAGCGCGGCGAAATCTACGAGCTCGCGGCGGTGCATCGCGGCGCGATCGTTTTCAAGTCGTGCAATCTCGCGGGCCTCGCGACGCCCGACAATCTCAAGAACGCCGGGGTCGAGCACTTCGCGGCGATCGCGGGCGAGCTTGCCCCGCGAGGCAAAAAGATCATCGCCAGTATCGTCGGCGCCAGCGAGGAGGAATTTATCGCGGTTGCGAGGCGGCTGGATCGCGCGGGCGCTGTAATCCTCGAGCTTAATCTCGCCGACGACTATGTGCTTAAGGCGCTTGCGCCGTTTGGATCGCTCGAGCGCGCCAAGGCGCTGATCGGGCGCGTGCGCGGCGAGGTCGCAGGCGTGCTCGCGGTAAAGCTTCCGCCGGCGACCGGATTGTCGGCGCGCGCGATTGCGGACTTGCTGAAATCGATGCGCGTCGCGATCGCGGTATGCCAGAACAATCTGCCCAAGGACCTGGAGGTCGATATCACAACCGCAATCGCGAAAGGTCCGGAGTGCGCGCTCTCGCATGCGCATGCGATTTTCCGCGAGAGCGAGGGGCTGCTCGATGTCGTTGCCGTCGGTGGAATCAACACGGGCCGCGACGCATATATCGCGCATCTGGGCGGGGCGAAGGCGGTGCAGGTCGGTTCCGCGCTGATCAAAGAAGGCGCCGGCGCGCTCGGGCGGATCGATCGCGAGCTCGACGCGCTACTCGAGCAGCAGGGCAAGAGCACGGTCGGCGAGATCGTCGGCAAGCTTAGATTTGAGCCCGCATGATAATACGGCTGCGTGAAGTGTTGCTCCGATTCCGGCGGCGATGGTACGGTGGTCGGTCTGAACGCGCGCTTCGCGCGCGTTTGTCTTTATGGCGCCGTCCCCGTCGTCTAGCTCGGCCTAGGACACCGGCCTTTCACGTCGGTAACACGGGTTCAAATCCCGTCGGGGACGCCAAGAGAGGCAGAGATTCTAACCGCGTTCTTATCTGGGACGAGCTATGGGAAGCACTTGTGCCGCTTTTTGCCGGTGTAAAGGCGGCCAAAATCCGCGCGCGCCGAGGCGCCGAGAAATAGCGCAAAAAAATCGATGGACGTGATTTAGAGAGGGAGTATTCTTGAATTGTTCGCGTGACCGAATTGAATATGGTGTTCGTGTTGACGCGATGGACGCGCCGGCAATTTAGCGAACGAAGGAGAGAGTAATGCCACAGCCTAACGACAAATGTCCGTGCGGATCTGGAAAGCTCTACAAGGATTGTTGCGGCAAGCCGAAGTAGACGTTCCCGATCTCGGATTTTGAGGGACCTCAACCTCAACGATCATGGCTTGAGGTGAGCTCGGAATATCCGGGCTCACCTTCTCATAGTGGCGCATAATCTTCCCGGCCGTTTTTCATTGTCGCTTTGCACTTTCGTGCATTTCCGAAGCGGCGCCTTTGACTAACCGCATGCGCGTGGCATATTGAGCGGTCCGGTCAGTCCTGAATCCGGGTTACGCCGAACCGATAAAAAACCGAGGAAAAAACCTGATGCCGCGAATTCCATTAGTCGAGCCCGAAAGCGCGCCACAAGAAATCAAAGACCTCTACGCGAAGTTTCCCGGCGGCGACGGGCAGCTCTTGAATGTAGTCAAGATGTTCGGGAACAATCGAAACTTCCTCGAAGGATTTTTGCACATCCTGAACGGTCTCTACTCAAATGCGAAACTTCCGGCGCGATACCGCGAGCTCGCCTACCTTCGGGCCTCGCAGCTCAACTCGTGTCACTATTGAATTCCCACCCACGTGATGCTCGGTCGGAGCATCGGATTTACTCCCGAACAAATTGCCGCGATGCCGCAGGCGGACGTCAGCCCGCTGTTCGACGAAACCGATCGCATGGTGCTGAAATACTCGGAGGTCCTGACTCGCGAAAATCGGGTGGATGACGACCTCTTCAACCGGCTGGCCGCGCGTTTCTCTCGCGAGGAGCTGGTCGAGCTCTGCTTCACGGTTGGGATGGCGGCGCTGGTGAATCGGGTTCACGCGACGTTTCGGACCGATCTCGACGCTTCCACCCGCGACATCGTCGGCGACGCGCCGTACTGTCCGATCGGGCGCTGAGACCCGGCGCCGATTCGGTAAAGTATTCCAATAGCCGGCCGCATCTGCTCTGATACCCCCGCTCTAGAAAGTAGGCGCGAGCCTGAAATGACCGAGATTGTAATTGTAGGAGGCGGACCCGCGGGATTAGCAGCCGCGCACGAGGCCGCGGCTCATGGCGCATCATCAGTCGTGCTCGAGCGGCTTGAACGCGTCGGCGGTCTTGCGCGGACGGTCGAGCGCGCGGGCAGCCGGTGGGATATAGGGCCGCATCGCTTTTTCACCCGCAATCAGGAAATCCGGGACCTGTTCGCAGGGATTCTTGCTGCCGATGCGATCAGGGTGCCGCGGATGACGCGGATCCTGTATGGCAATAGCTATTTCAATTATCCATTGACGCCGGTTAATGCGATGGCGGGAGTCGGCGTACTATCCGGCGCGTCGATCCTGTCCAGCTATATGCAGGCACGGTTGCGGCGGTTCGCGGGCAGAGTTACTATCGATACGTTTGAAGATTGGACCGTGGACAAATTCGGCCGGCGCCTGTTCGAGATCTTCTTCAAAACCTACACCGAGAAAGTCTGGGGAATCCCATGCGCCCAAATCGGCGCGGAGTGGGCCTCGCAGCGGATCAAGGGCTTGAGCCTTGGGTCGGCAATCGGCAACGCAATCTTCAAGTCGCGCAATAACCAGGTCAAGAGCCTGATCGATGAATTCATGTATCCGCGCCTGGGAACAGGGCAGCTCTACGAAAAGTTGGCGGCCGGGATCCGCGATGCGGGCAGCCGCGTATCAACCGGAGTGTCGGTACAGGCGATACAGCGTGAGGGATTTCGCGTTCGCTGCGTGATCGCGGCTAGCGACACCGGCGCGGACGAGGAAATCGCAGGCCGATTCTTTCTTTCGAGCGCGCCGCTTACCGGATTGGTCGCGATGATGCAGCCTGCCCCGCCGGCAGCGGTGCTCGACGCGTGCCGCCGGCTACGCTATCGCAATCATATCGGGGTAAATCTGCTGGTGAACGGAAATCCATTTCCCGACAACTGGATATATGTACATTCCAAAGACGTGGCGATGGCGCGGATTAGTAACTATTCCAATTTCTCGAAAGATATGACTGGCCGCAAGGGCTTCTCGCCGTTGACGGTCGAGTATTTTGCTTTTCCCGGCGATAGCACCTGGACGGCGTCCGACGCCGATCTGATCGAGCGCGCGACTTACGAGCTCGGAGTCAAGGGAATTGTCCGGCGTGGCGATATCGCCGACGCATTTGTGGTTCGTAACGAAAATGCATATCCAGTTATCGAGCTGGGGTGCGGCGACCAGGTCAATATAATCAAGGCATGGCTCGACCGCTTCGAGAACCTGCTGCCGATCGGGCGCTCGGGGATGTTCAAATACAATAATCAGGATCATGCTATGGCGACCGGGATGCTTGCGGCGCGTACCGCGCTGGGAATCCGGCGCTACGATCCCTGGCTGGTGAATATCGAGGCCGAATACCACGAAGGCAGTCCCGCCGCGTGATCGGAGAGCTACTGGCGGTTGGTTATTATCTTTGCCGTCGGGGCGAATGCGCGCGGCACCGCGGGCGCGTCTATGGACTGGTCGCGGCGCTGTGGGATCAAGCCAGCGTGCTGGCCGACGTGATCACCGGAGCAAATCCGGACGCCGCCTACGAAGGATCGAAGCTCGCCACCAAGCTCAAGCTGTCCGCTGCATGGCTACAAAGTTCTCGCTCGCCGGCGGCGGTGGCCTCGACAGCGAACTCACCGTCGTCAGTTATCCCGCGGAAGTGCGCGACGGAAATTTCTGCGTGAGAATTCCGCAATGATTTGCATCGCTGGCCCCGAGTCATGCGCACAAAGCGCTCGGCGGGGAAGACGATCGTTATCGGTCAAGCGGGCAGGGCGTCGTAATGCACGCCGGTCATCTGCTCGGAAACGTTCCACAGCCGGGTTGCGACGCTCTGATCCTTGGCGGCAGCGCTGCGTTTGACGCGGGTCGGATTTCCCCACATCTCGGCCAGGCCGTCGGGGCCGATATATTCTCCGCCACGCACATCCGGCGCCGCCGCGGCGTAGAGCGTCGGCAACGCGCCCATCGCGGCGCTCTGCGCGAACACCCGATTGGCAACGCCGAAGAGCGATTCCATGAGCTGCGAACCTTCCAGCCTCGGTCCCGCAGCCTGCAGGTTGGTCGCGGCGTATCCGGGATGACACGCGACCGCGATGATTTTTCCGGCGTGCGCGTCAATCCGCCGCTGGAGCTCGAGCGTGAACAGCAGATTGGCGAGTTTGCTCTGTCCGTACGCGCGCCATTTCGCGTAGCCGTGCTCCCAATTCAAATCATCGAAGCGGACCTGTCCCATCCGATGCGCTCCGCTACTGACGGTCACCACTCGCGCGTGATCGGCGGCGAGCAAAGGTTCGAGCAGGAGCCCGGTCAGTGCGAAATGCCCAAGATGATTGGTGCCGAACTGCATCTCGAAGCCGTCGGCGGTGCGTGCGTATGGGATCGCCATCACGCCCGCGTTGTTGACAAGGATATCGAGCGCGCGATGGCGCGCGCGGTAGCTCGCAGCGAATTCGCGAATCGACGCGAGGCTCGAAAGATCAAGCGCCATTGGCTCGACGTTCGCGGCCGGGTAGGCCGCCTTGATCTGCGCCGCCGCCGCGGCCGCTTTGGTCATATTGCGGCACGCGAGGATCACGCTCGCGCCCTTGCGCGCGAACTGCAGCGCCGCCTCGTATCCGATCCCGCTATTCCCGCCGGTGACAATGATTTCCTTGCCCGAAAGATCCGGCAGATCTTGAGCGGTCCATTTCCCATTCGCAGCCATCCGAAATCCTCCCGCGCGCGTCAACTACATCACAAGGCGCAGACTACGACCCCGCCGCCGTTTCCGCTACTCGGGCGAAACCAGTGCGGTGCGCGACGATTACAGTTCCCAGCCGATGGTGGCTTTTACGAATTGGGCGGTTAGCGTGCCGGGAATTCCGAAACCGCCGCCGAAATTGAACTCGAGGCGCGGATCCAGGTAGAGATTGAAGCCTGGAACGATGAATTGCTGCTGATGGTTGAATCCGTGGCTATGAGTCACCGGACCGGTATCGCCGTAGTACTCGAGCGCGGGTTCGAGCCAGTTCCATTTGCCGCGCAGCCGATAGCTGATTGCGCCCTGGGGGCCGAATGAGATTCCGCCGTGGGTGCCGGGTCCGGAGAATTGCTTTTCGAAAGTCGGATTCGCGACCAGGAAAAAATGGCCCGCGTAGCCCTGCGCGATCAGCATGAACTCAACGTTCAGCGGGTCGTCAACCGCCGCGTGGCGCATGTACTGGAATTCGATATTGCCACCAAATTTTATCGGCCATGAGTCGGTCTGCGGAACGCCGAAATGCACTTTGCTTCGCGCGCCAGCATATTGGTATGTGCCGGTGCCGAGCTCGCCGGTGCATACGTACTGCCCGACCTCGAGCCACGGCAGCAATCCGTAAGTGAACTCGACCGTGTTGTGATATTGATAGATGGGCAACTCCTGTTTCGCATTGCCCTGCGCCGCCATCAGATTGTTGGTATGCAGCTCGATCATCAGATGACCCTGCGGGACAGTATTGGCGGTATACATCTGAAGCTCGTAGAAGTCCGATGCGAATGCGACCGCGCTCGGGCCACATGGCCGAATCGCGAACAAAGCGATCGCGGAAATCGCGCCGACGATTGTGCGAAGATATTTCGATCCGGTTCTCACAGGCGCACCGACGGGCGATTCTCAAGAACGATTCCGAGGATATAAAATCCATGTTATTCGGGCCGACGTCCTCGAATGAGCGCGATACTACCCCGCACGCGCGCGCAAAATCGAGCCGTCGGAACAGCAATCCATGAAGCATGCGGCGGTACCGCCATCCTGCGCTACTCATGTACCAGAGTAAAAAAGCCGCCTATGCGGGCGGCTTTTCTGAGATCGTCGATGTGGCGGCGATTTTAGATGCGGTAAGAAGTTCCGCAATGGGTCACGACTTGCGTCGGACCGACAGTCCGCGCGCGAGGAGTCGCGGCTCCTCGCACACGGAACTTTAATGCTGATAGGCGCCCAGATCGACCGGGTTCCTCGGACGCGGCGTCCCCATGATGTCCAGCGCCGGCACGCCGTACGCCGTCGTACCGGCACCGACGGCAGGACTGGAAGCTTGCGGGATGAAGCTGATCGCCGGATTCACCAGCATCGGATTCTTGCCGGAGATCTCGGCGGTCAGCGTATCACCCGAGCTGGAGATCGAGGTCGACGAGTTGCCGGTAGTGCCGTTGAAAGTCAGGTTGTTCGCGAACACGTTGGCCGAGCCGCCGCCGTCGAGGATTGCGGTGTTCGCACCGTTCAAGCTGGGTGCGGCAACCAGGATGTTGTTAGCCACCGCGACTCCGTTCGAGTTCTCCAGCGAGACCTCGCCGCGCCAGGTGAAGCTGTTCGTGGTTTGAGCGTAATCGTCCCAGCAGGTGTTGTTGAGAATCGTCACCGCGGTTGAATGGAACACCTTGACGCATGCGCCCGTGTTGCCGTAGCCGACGTTGTTCTCGACCAGTATCGGCGAGCTGTAGCTGCTGTCGATACCGCTGTCCACGATGATGCCGTTGCCGTCGGTACCGCCCTGCGGATTTTCGTTCGCGTACGAGAAGTTGTTCGCAATCGTGATGTGGTAGCCCGCGGCGCCATCCGCTGCCAACGGCTCGTACACGGAGATCCCTGAGCCTGAGCCGGTCCAGGCGCCGGCGTTGCCCGAGGTAATGTTGTTTTCGATATCGATGTAGTCGGCGTTGTTGAGCTGGATCCCGCTGGCGCTCGCGCCCGTGACTTCGTTGCCGGTCACCCTAAAATGCGCTCCTCCGTTCGACGTAACGATTCCCCACATGCCGCCGGTCACCTCGAGGTTCTCGACCGCGATGTAGGACTGCGCGTTGATGTTGACGCCCATCGCGGAGGTGCCGCTCATGCTGATGGTGGCGCCCAGAGGAGTCGAGGCGGCCAGCGTGATCCATCCGTTCGCGTTGCCCGAGTTGTTGAAGGTGACGCCCGTCGTAAAGGTGCCGCTGGCGCATACGGTGCTGCCAGGCTGGGCCGCATTAACGCCTTCCTGCAGAGTCTTGTAGGGGTGCGCTGACGACGTGCCCGGACCTGAATCGCTTCCGGCAGGCGACACGAATATCGTGCACGCAATCGCGGACGTAGGACTCGCGGTTGGTGTCGCCGTGACGGTGGGAGTCGCGGTTTTGGTAGGCGTTGCAGTCGCCGTTGGCGTCGCGGTTGTGGTGATGGTTGGCGTTGCTGTCGGCGTCGTGGTTGCGGTTACGGTGGCAGTCGCCGTTGCGTTCACGGTTGGCGTCGAAGTGGCGGTTGCGGTTAGAGTCGGAGTAGGCCTGACCGTCGCGGTGACAGTTGGCGTGATCGTCGTTGTCGCGGTCGCGGAAAATGTCGGCGTTGGAGCTTGCGTGGGAGTCGCGGTCACGGTCGGCGTGAACCCTGGGGTCGGAGTAACGGTCGGTGTCGGAGAGTGGCGCTTGCGAGGCCCGAGATTTCTGATTCTGCCGATCAGTGGTACCGAAATGATCGGATTGCTCGCATCGCTCCCAATTGTCAGCATTCCCTGATGGGTCCCCGACGGATCCGACGTGAAGCTGATCATGACAACGCATCGTGTGCCCGGCTGCAATTCTCCAACGCAGGTGTTCGACGCAACGAACTCAGCGCTCGAGGATTGGATCGTGCTGATGCTGATTGGTTTATTCTGGCGGTGATTTTTCTTGTTGATGAGGGTGACTTTTCCGGATTTGGTTTCGACGACGGTTCCGAGCTGCATGATCTCGGTCGCCGCCGCTGCCGTGCGCGGCGTAACCTGGAGAGCCGCCGGTTCGGGGCTGGGCATCGGCAGAGCGTCCCGAGTGATCCCGGAGGAGGGACTGCCGGGTTCATTCTGATACGCATACGACTCGGTCGCCGCTCCCAGTGCGACTATAGTCGCCACGATTCCGGCAACAACTGCGAAGAGACTTCGATTGATCGACAAAAACATTGGCCCAGCTTGTGGCGGCCGTCTCGAGACGCCGCCGTTCGCCGCGCTCGTGGCGCTACAAAAAGTAGCATCGATGCGCAGCTATCAATCCCAGAGCGAATTTCGTGCCGTCTTTCCTTCATCCCTTCCCTACAAGTTGTATCATTATGGGGTTGTCTATGAGACACTTTTTTTCATAAGCTGTAGCAATGGTGCAACGCGCACCGCGCGAATTGGCTCCGCTGCCCCTCGCGATGCTTCAGCGAGTGTCCGAAATTCACACGCCTACAGCGCGCCTCGCGACTCTCACCCGGATCCGCGCCGCCGCGGCGCGCCGCAACATCGATCGCGTTCTGATTTGCGAAACTCGACCCCGAGTGCGGAGTAGCTGAGGCACTTCAGGTCGTCCCCAAGTCACGCGCCCAGATGGCCTCCGCTTCGGAAGAAACCAGCCGAGCTAGGTCGCTGGCGATAGTTCGTTTTGCACTGTCATGTAGGGCAAGGGTTTGCTATGTTGCGTCTAGTTAATCCGACTGGCGGCCAACGGTCCGACGACTTTCGGCGGACCATACCCCGCACTTCGTAATGTTCTGGAAGTTTGCAATGGAGACGACGATGGATCAGGGCAATTCTCAGGCGCACGATTATCTGATTGTTAACCGCGTCCAGTTGTTGACCGAATGCGGATGCAGCGCCTGCGGCGGCAGTTTCAGCACGAATCCGGCAGGCGACAAGGCGCTGGTGGTGACGATCGCAGAAGGCGGTCGCACTTTTATCTTCTGCGGCGGATGCGGCGACAATATCGCCGGGCGTATCGCCTCGGACGAAGTGCGCAAGAACTACGTCTGGGATTGGGCGGTGCCGCTTCGCGACGGGCGCCCGGCAACGCATACATCCTGAGCGCTTAGTCCGCGCCGGACGCGATGGATTCGATCAGGGGATGGCTCGCGATCGCTCCTTTAGCCGGCGCGATCGCGCGTCTGTCCGGGCGCACCGGCCATATCTGTTTTCTGCTCGAACGCGGCCTTGCGATCGTGGCGCCGCATTGCGCGGCTTGCGGAATCGCGTTTGATCCGCCGAGTCGGGCGGGCGAGCGGTTCCGGGTAGCGCTTCAGGTCTTCGAAGCGGGTGCGGATGCGGAACTGGTTTCGAGCACGCGGATGTTCGTCGGCTCCAAGGTGCTGTTAGCCCGCGCAGGCGCGCCGCTGGGTCCGATGCTCGATCGATCGATTACCTACGTCGGGGCCAGAGTCATGGTCGTGATGCCGCGGTATCGGGACGCCGGCCATATCCCGATCCTGTTATGCCGCGCGTGCGGCGAAAACATCGGACATCATCTCAGCAAAGCAAGCGAAGCCAGCTACGGATGGGATCGGCTGGTGGAATTTCGTCCCAAGAGGTTGCTCGCGCGATGGGCCATGCGGCTAATGCGGCGTCGGGACGACTTTTCGAAATTCCAGATGCGGGCCGTCGCGAGCCCGATCGATCGACGTTGGATTCGCGCTCGTTAACGCGAAAGTCCACCTCAAAAATCAGAAATACGTGAGATTCATGCGCGTATCGACCTAAAGCCGATCCGAATCGCGCGCGGTGTCTCCACGCGGTACCAAATGAGCGCATTTCCACAACAATTCGTACTTATGCTGGCCGTAAGCTCCTTTGACATTCCTCGGCGACTGCACTAATACTCACGCGCTGGTCATTCCGGTAACTTTGGTACGGCGATCCTGCTGTCGCGGGTGGGGACGCCCAATAAACAAGTTCCCCAGTAGGGGAACGGAGGTTTCTATGCGTGTGGGGACTCGCTTGTGGGGAACAGGACTCCTGAGCGCCGCGGCCTCGATTGCGTTGGCCACATTAGTGGCCACGCCGGCCGTTGCTCAGGTTAAACCAGGTGATTTTATCACCGCCGATCAATCCGCGAAGGTCAAAAACCTCGTCTCTCCGGGAGTGCTTTACAAGGTCGAGCGCGGGATGTCGATGAAAATCGTACCGACCGAACGAATCGATTGGCCGCCGCCGTACAAAGATGCGACCGAGAAATACTCGGCGCAAGTGGACTTGTCGGCTGACCATCGTTCGCTCGTCGGCTATGTCGCCGGACAGCCGTTCCCGCTGATCGATGCCAACGATCCGTACGTCGCGACCAAGATCGCGTGGAACAACGTGTTCCGCCCGATCAACAGCGACGACTACGATCTGCGCTATTTCGATTGCGACACCGTCTATACGGGCAAAAACAAGCCGTTCTTCGAAGTCGCCTACGGACAGCTCGGCCATTACGCAGGCTATGATCTGGTCGGGCGCACCGAAGTCGATCCCCTGCCGACTGATCCGGACTTCAAGAAGACCAATCGTCTGTGGCTGTTCTTCCTCGGACCCGAACTCGCCCCAGCGAATTCGCGTGGCACCAGCTTGCTGCGCTATCGCTACGCGCCGGAAAATCAGGGCGACGACACGTGGACCTGGGAGACCGGCTCGCGCCGCGTACGCCGGCTGGACGAAGCGATCAATTCGTCGGCAACCGGAGCGCAGACTTTCGACCCCGATCATTATTCGGGCTTCAATCCGAAGACCGAGGAATACGACTACCACTTCATGGGCGAGAAGCAGATGCTAGCGTGCGTGCGCGCCGAGCATTCGCCTGAGGTACGATGCCCCACCGATGGCGGCGGCAGTGCGTGTCCGGAAGTGTGGGAAATGCGCCATATGTACATTATCGAAGCGCTGCCCCGCAAAAGTAACAACTCCGGCGCGCTCGATTCACGTACCGTGATCTACGAAGACTCCGAAATGTGGTTCCAGCCGTATATCGATACCTATGACCGGCAAGGTCAGCTCTGGCGCAACCATATCTACTGGTCTGCGTTCCGCGACCGTCCGGTTCCCGACGCGAAAGTCGCGATCTATCCGTTCAAGCGCGAGTTCGTGGTCGGCGCGGCATCGACGGACGTGCAGAACGCGCTGGTGACGATGTGCTACCTGCCCGGCATGGAAACGCCGGAGCGCGAATGCTGGTACATCAACATGGGCGCGGTCGACAAGGGCTTCTTCACGCAGGAAGCCATGGTCAAGGGGGCAGTCAGCGGAGGACGTTAAGCGCGATCCGCTAAAATCTGCCTCGGGACTTACCTCAAGTCTGAATCGACGCCGGCGGGATCATCGGATCCCGCCGGCTTCTTGTGAAGCGGTGCAAAAACGGCGGGTTCACCGTTGCTGACACGCATCGGGACAGCGAGAACCGCGAGCTTCACAGAATCAGGCGAAGGAGCCTGGTTTGCGCTTGGGGAACGCGAGCTGGCGCATCCGCTTGGGTGGTCCGTCGATGAATCCGATTGAATTCAGATAGAGCTCGCCGCCGAGCAGGCGGCGAAGCACCGGCGACGCGCGATGCCATACTTCTTCGCGCACCGATACAAGATGATTTTCCTGCACACGCAGGAATGGCCGCACGTAGTAAGCGAATAGTGCGCGGCGCTGTCCGGCGCGGGTTACATTCGCACCCGTGCGATGCCACGTGTAGCCGTGCAGGATCGCGAGCGACCCTGCGGGCGCGATCAGCGGCACGCAGGTGTATTTCCGGCGCGGATCCGGATTGCAGCGCATCCGATGCGATCCGGGAACGTATTCGGTGCCGCCGTTTTCGAGCGTGAAGTTATCGAGGATCCAGATCGCGTTCGCCGCCAGCGGCACTTCCGGATGCGGCGGCGGCACGTAGCCCGAATCCGAATGCAACAGCATCGGCTCGCCGCCCGGCCCGGTCGTATTAGAGGAAAATCCCGACAGGATAAAATCGCCGGCGAGGACTTGCTGCATTAGCGACATCACCGCCGGATCCTGCACCGCCGCCTCGAACACCTGGCCCTTGTTGACCAGGTTGAACACGCGCTGGTTGGCGCCTTCGGATTCGATAAATCCGACTCCCGCCGCGCGCTCGGACTGATTGAGCTCGTCCACCCGATCGCGCAGGCGAGCGAGCGTCTCGTGAGGCATAAAGTCCCGGATGAGCGCAATTCCGTCGCGCGCCAGGGTGGCAATCGTGCGGTCGAGATCAAAATCCATCGCGGACGCGGACCTCCGTCGGTTCCTGAACGATCGGTTAATGATGCAATATCCGAGGCTCGGTTGACAATCCCGCTGATGCAGGGGGCGGCTCGGGAGCCGCCCGCGGACCTGACGCGAACTGGGTTCGTTTGGGCTCTAATGTGCGAGCAGGAGGTACACGGTGCCCGACAGCAGCACGAGGATGCCGGGATTGATGTGCCGCCATAGCAGGATCGCGCTGACGCCGAGCGCAATTCCGAGTCCGACCGGATTCATTCGTCCGGTGACTGGACTTACGATTGTAAGCTTTGCGATTGCGAAGGTTCCCGCGCACATCAAGCCGATTGCGACCGGCGCCATCCCGCGCTGCACCGAGAGGCGCCACGGCGAGCCCTCAAAATGTACCCACAGGCGATTCGCCAGCAAGGTGAGCACGCAGTCGGGCAAGAAAAACGCAACGCCCACGATTGCCGCGCCAAGCGCGCCCATCAGCTTGTAGCCGATCACCATGACCATCAGCATGTTCGGCCCGGGGGCAACCTGGCCCAAGCTATAGATGTCGCGGAATCCTCTGTCGCTGAGTCCAAACCAATGCACTGTCGCATGCTGCATCTCGGGCAGCACGGCGGTGCCACCTCCGACCGCAAGAACGCCCAGCATCGCGAACACCAGACCGAGCTTAACCAGTTGGGTTCTCATGCGCTTTAGTGCCGGAGGTTTCCATGGCGTGGTCCGCGATGAAACGGCAAATGCAGCTCTGCCGACTGGGCATGAGATCGTTCAGTGCCGGGACGGTACATTAGGATTGCGAGCGGTCCGATAACCAGCAACACCCAGGCGAGCGAGATCTTGAAGATCGATACCGCCGCAAAAGTGACGAGAATAATCGAAAGGTCGGTCAGTTTCTGGAACTGGCGGCGTCCGAGTTGTAGCGTCACCACCGAAAGCATCCCCACCGCGGCGGCGGCGATTCCCAGCAGAAATTTACCGACCAGGGGATTATGCGGACGGTCGCTCCACAGGACTCCAAGCACCATCACGATCACCGCTCCCGGGATCATCAGACCCGCGGTTGCGGCGATCGCGCCGGGGATTCCGCGAAGGTTATCGCCGACGATCACGGCGATATTGACCGAGTTCAGTCCCGGCAGAGTCTCAGAGATTTCAAGTGTGGCGAGAAAATCTTCATCGGTGAGCCACTTGGATCCGCCGACGACATACTCGCGCTCGTAGGCGACTACGCCGCCGCCGAAGCTGACCGCGCCGGCCATAAAGAAGAGCTTGAACAGATCGAACAGCGCGACTTTCTTCGCCGCCGGGGTGCTCTCACTCGCGGTGCTTGACGGTGGCATTGCCCAATCCGTAAACCAGCGCGGTTTTGGTGGTTCCGCGCTCGATCCAGTCCGCGGCCCGCTTCTGCAGCCCGACATAGAACTGTTCCGACAACTCGCGCGGCTTTTTATGCATCGCCTCGGGCCGGTCGAACTTGAGCTGGAACGCGAACTCGGCGACCAGCGGTTTCTCGACCTCGCGCACTTTCCAAACCGCGACGTTGCACTTGGCGCTCAGATGGCCGCCGAAATCGAGCACGCCCAACTCGAACAGGTATTCGGCGATCGATGCGCCATGCACCGGCATCATCGTGGCCTTCGGATTTGCGCCGATGGTGCCGAGCGCGGGAAAGGCATTCGAGATTAATTCGATTTTTTGCGTGAGCAGAATATTGGGCGTATCGAGTTCGCAGTTATGCGAATAGACCAGCCGCATCCCGGCCGAGCCATCGTGCGGCACCAAGATCTCTTCTTTGAACTTGATCGTGTGGATGCACGGCAGGAGCGGGCGCACATCGACGGCCGCCGCGGTGGCTTTGTCCGAATGGCGGAACTTCAGCACCAGCTCGTGATTCGGCTCGGGCATCCCATGCTTGAAGAACGTGCGTTTACGCAGGATGAAGCCCGCGTTGTAGAGCTTGAAGTGCGGGGTGTCGAAGAACACCACTTCGCGAACCTGAGCGGACGAATCCTCTTCCATCTTGGTCAGATGCACGCCGAACTCCTTGGCGGCGTGATGCGCGACCTTCCAGAATTTGTGAAATGACGCCGGCTTGCGGAACTTGTCCGCGTCGAGCAGGAGCTTGTACTCGCGGTACTTGATCTCGTCGGCGGGTATCGGCTCGTAAAGAAGCTTGTTGTTTTTCGCCTGTGAGCTCATACGAAATTTTTCTCGCGCTCCGCTAAGCCAGCGCCCCGCCCGCGCGCCGCGGTTCTTGACCCATCGAAGTACCAGTCTCATCGCCAAGGGTCAATTGTCCGGGCAAGCGTAGCACGAGATGCGCAGAGCGGCTTGCTTTCAATGCGAATTTTGCCGCATTTAGGGAACATGGATACCAATTCGAGCCTGTGGGTGCGGATGCAATCGGCGGTAGCCAGAGGCGTCAGCGTGTCGTTGCCGGTCTTCGCCGCCAGCGCCGAAAATGCGGAAATCCGCGATGTCGAAGGGCGCCGCTATATCGATTTCGCCGGAGGAATCGCCGTCCTCGGCGTCGGCCATCGCCATCCCCGCGTGATGGCCGCGGCCGAGGCTCAGCTCCGCGCGCTCACCCACGCGTGCTTCCAGGTCACTCCGTACGAATCGTACGTGCGCCTGGCAGAGCGGCTGAACGAGCTCGCGCCCGGGGCGAGTCCGAAGAAAACCATTTTTCTCACCACCGGTGCCGAAGCGATCGAGAACGCGGTCAAGATCGCGCGTTACGCGACCGGGCGGCCCGGCGTGATCGCATTCGATGGTGCGTTTCACGGACGCACGCTGATGGCGCTGGGGCTGACCGGCAAGATGATTCCCTACAAAGCGGGCTTCGGGCCGTTTCCCGCCGATGTTTATCACGCGCCATTCCCGGACGAGTTCCACGGCGGAAGTACTGCCGAGTCGATCAAGGCGATCGAGGTGATTTTTCATTCGTCGATCGAGCCGGCGCGGGTCGCCGCGATTATCATCGAGCCTGTGCAGGGCGAGGGCGGCTTTAACGTCGCCCCGGCGGAGTTCCTGCGCGTGCTGCGCCGCCTGTGCGATCGGCACGGAATAAAGCTCATCGCCGATGAGGTGCAGACCGGCTTTGGCCGCACCGGACGGATGTTTGCGGTCGAGCATTCCGGGGTCGCGCCGGATTTGATCGCGATGGCGAAGAGCCTCGGCGGAGGATTCCCGCTTTCCGCCGTGACCGGCGCCGCCGATTTGATGGATAGCGTGGCGCCGGGCGGCCTGGGCGGCACCTACGCCGGAAATCCGGTCGCCTGCGCGGCGGCGCTCGCGGTGCTCGACGTGATTCGTGAGGAAGATATTCTCGCGCGCGCGGGGAAACTTGGGACGATGGTTCGGGCGCGGCTGCACAACATGCAACACGACGCGCGGTTCGATTGTATCGGCGACGTGCGCGGAGCCGGCGCGATGCTGGCGTTCGAGCTGGTCAAGGATCGCGCGACGCTCGAGCCCGCACCCGAGCTGACTCGCCGTCTGGTCCTGCGCGCCGCCGAGCGCGGCCTGATAATTTTGTCGTGCGGCATTCACGCCAACGTGATTCGCATCCTCGCGCCGCTGACCGCGCCACTGGAACAGGTGGACGAAGGCATGAGCATCCTGGAGGCATCGTTAACCGACGTGATCGGGTAAATGCTCGTTGACAGTAGTTGTCGTCGGCGCGGCGGCACGCTCGGCCTCTCCATAATAAGGCGATCCCGGCGATTGCATATTCAGGCGCGACCCAACTTGATACCCCGATCGGCGGATGTTAGCTTCGCGGACGGCTGGCCGCGATAAGCTTTGCGTTGCTCGAATCTGCGCGCGGCGAGCGGACCGCACCAATGAGTGAGCATCGAAGGCTTCCTGACTTTATCGCGGTGGGCCCGCAACGCACCGGCACGACTTGGCTGCATCAGGTGCTGGCAGGCCGCGTCGGCCTGCCGGAAACCAAGGAAACCGATTTCTTTTTGAAAAATTTCGACCGCGGCCTCGATTGGTACCTGGCGTTTTTCGACGCGTGTCCAAGCGGGGCGCCGATCGGCGAAATCGACCCCAACTATTTCGGCGCAGCGGCCGCGCGCGAGCGGATTGCCGCGATGCTGCCGCGGTGCAGGGTTATCGTTTCGCTGCGCGACCCGACCGAGCGCGCATGGTCGTCGTATCGTACGATGCGCCGCGACGCGTGGACGCGCATCGGTTTCGAGGCGACAGTCATGCGCAATGAGATCATCCGCGAATCGAGCCGCTACGCGTTCCATCTGGCCAATTGGCAGCGCGACTTCGGCGCGGATCGCGTGATGGTCTGCCTCTATGATGATCTCGAAGCCGATCCGCAGGCGTATCTTGATCGGATCTGCGAGTTTATCGGCGCGCCGCCGATCACGGTTCGCGGCACCCCTGGCGCGACCGAGCGCGTCAACACGGTCACCGAGGCTCCGCGCAACCGCAAGCTCGCGCAAAGCGCGCGCGATGCGCGCGACTGGCTCGCGATGCATCGGTGGCATCGCACGGGCCGCGCGCTCGGACGGCTCGGGCTGTGGCGCTTCGCGTTTGCCGGCGGTGAGGAGTTTGGCGCGATGGATCGCGCCGCCGAAGCGCGCCTGCGCGAATATTTTCTTCCCGAGATCGAAGAGCTCGAAGTGCTGATTGGCCGCGACCTGGACTCATGGAAGCGTCCACACGCGCGCGAAACTGTGGCCGCGGGTCAGGCAGGCTATGCCAATGCGAGCGGTGCGGGAGCGTAGATGCGGGTGGCGCGCGTGTCGATAATTATTCCGGCGTACAACGCCGCCCATACGATCGGGCAGGCGCTGGAAAGCGCGCTCGCGCAGACCTTTAGCGATTGTGAAATTATAGTCGTCGATGACGGTTCGACGGACGCGCTGGAATCGGCGCTGGCGCCATATCGCGATCGGATCAGTCTTATCCGGCGGAGAAATCGCGGAATCGCCGCCGCGAGGAACGCCGGAGTCGCCGGCGCCGGTGGCGAGTACCTGGCATTTCTGGACGCGGACGACATCTGGATGCCGGAGCGGATCGAGAAAACGGTTTCGGTGCTCGATTCCGATCCGCGATGCGTGCTGGCTTTTGGCGGCGCTCTGACCATCGATTCGGACGGAACCCATACCGGCGAGTATTCGATAGAGCCGGATTCCAATCTCAATCCCGGCCTGGCCGAAATCGTTTCGGGCCGGGCGCCGCTCA
This sequence comes from Binataceae bacterium (SeqCode), assembly GCA_050736695.1. Lineage (GTDB taxonomy): Bacteria > Desulfobacterota > Binatia > Binatales > Binataceae > JBARDN01. Next base: position 34,744 of record JBOHWH010000170.1, read on the forward strand.
AGGCGAGCTCGATTCTGATGCGGCGTGCGATCTTCGAGCGCGTGGGCGGCTTCGATGAGGCTGCGTTCGGTCGCACCGCCGGCGGCGCGGCGCCGTATCTCTATGCGCTCGCGAGCGAGCACGGCACTATTCGAATCGTTGCGGAACCGCTGATGAAATATCGCGTCGTGCCGACCCGCAACCGAATGTGGAAATATGAGGCGGGGCGCCGCATCCTGGTGCGAAAATGGCGCGCCCGTTACGGCAGGAAAATTCGCCCCGCGCTCAGAATACAAATCAAGGCGTGGGTCCGTGAGTGGAATCAACTCGGCATCAACGCGATTGAACGAGTTAATCTCAAGGTTGCCCGTTCCGCGTTTCGCGCCGCGTTGCGTTTGGAACCGTGGAACCGGCAGGTAAGGGCGCATCTTCTGCGAACCTATCTTCCGGCGCGGATGGTGGCGCGGATGTCCGAGCGCCGCACCGCGCGCAAACGCGTTCAGCGCGCGGCGCGGACGAAGACGTGAACGCAAGCGCGGCCGCGAAGCTGCCGGATTTTATCGCGGTCGGACCGGGACGCACCGCGACCACATGGCTGCACGAGAAGCTCAAAGGCCGCGTCGATCTTCCCGCGGGCATCAAGGAAACCGATTTTTTTACGACCAACTACGCCCGGGGCATCGATTGGTACGCGCGCCATTTTCGCTCCGCCTCGGGCGCGCGGCCGATTGGCGAAGTGAATCCATATTTCGGATTCCCCGAAGCCGCCGAACGTATTGCGCGCCATATTCCGCGGTGCAAAATCATCTGCACATTTCGAAATCCGGTCGAGCGAATTTATTCGTCGTACAAACTTTGGCGCCATTACACCCAGACCAGCCTGCCCATAGACGAATTTCTGGTTAAAGTGCCGCAGATTATCGAGGTCACGCGCTACGCCAAACATCTGCCCGATTGGCAATCGCGTTTCGGCGCCGAACGCGTGCTGGTCCTGTTAAACGACGACCTGCGCGCCGACCCGCGGGAGTTTTTGGATTGCGTCTGCGATTTTATCGGAATCGCGCGATATCCGGTTCCCTCGGCTGGAGCCGGAGCGGAAATGATCAACTCGATCGACGATCTGCCGCGCTATCCGGGCGTCGCGCGCCGCGCGCGCCATATGATGTACTGGCTGGAGGAGCGGCAGGCGTACGCGCTGTTGAATTTGCTGGAACGCGCGGGAGTCTGGCGCTGGACCTTCGGCGGCGGCGAGAAGTTCGGTCCGATCGATCCGAAGATCGATGCTCATCTGCGCGAAATGTTTCTGCCGGAAATCGAGGCGCTGGAGAAAATGATCGGACGCGATCTGTCGGCGTGGAAAACTCCCGCGGACGCCGCGCCGCCGCGCGAACCCGTCCGCTGACGTTCGCGATGCCGCAAGCCTCGGTCATAATTCCTATGTACAACAGCGCGGCCACAGCTGCGCGCGCGATCGAGAGCGCGCTCGCGCAGACGATCGGCGAGCTCGAAGTCGTGTGCGTCGATGACGGCTCGAAGGACGCTTCGGCGCGGCTCGCGCGGGGCTATGACGATCGCGTGCGCGTGATTGTCCAGAGCAATCGCGGTCCCTCGGCGGCGCGCAATGCGGGCGCGCGAGCCTCAAGCGGCGAGCTGATCGCGTTCCTCGACGCCGACGATATCCTGCGCCCGACGATGCTTGCGCGATGCGCCGATGAGCTGCGGGCGAATCGCGAAGCTGTGCTTGCGTACACCGACGCCGAGATTATCGACGCATCGTCCGGCATCCTGCGCACCTCGATCGCCGGGGCGGGCCGCGCGCATGCGCCGGCGATGGAGGATCTGCTCGCGCGCCTGTGGCCGATCGTTCCCAGCACGGCGGTTATGCGCCGCTCGGCGTTCGACGCGGCGGGCCGATGGTGCGAGGCGCTGCGCTCGTGCGAGGACGTTTATTTCTGGCTGCTCATGCGCGAACGCGGCCCGTTTTGCTATATCGCGGACCCGCTGGCCGCGAAGACGGAGGATCAACTCTTTCCCAAGGTGCTCGAACGCGACATCGGCGCGCGCGAGTTTGCCCGCCGCGTGCGCGAACGTTATGGCGCCCGCGCCGGCGGATTGCTGCGCGACTTCCGGCGGATGAAGGCGCGTCTGCTCGAGCGTTGCGGCGCGGAAGCGATGCGCGCTGGACATTCGCGCGACGCGCGGCGATGCTTTGCGCACGCAATCGCTTATCAACCGGCGCGGATGCGCAACTACGTGAGCATGCTCAAAAGTTTTGCGGCCTCGGACGCCGGCGCGCGCAAGTGAGTAACGCGACTTGCCCGCCACGGGTGTCGGTGGTCGTGCCGGTTTACAACGGCGCCGCGACGATCGCGGCCGCGCTCGACAGTATCCTTGGGCAGTCCTTTACCGATTTCGAGATCGTCGCGATCGACGACGGCTCGACCGACGATTCGATCAAGGTGCTCGAGCGCTATGCTCCGCGCGTCCGCGTGCTGACTCAGAAAAACTCAGGGCCGTCGGCGGCGCGCAATCTTGGCGTCCGCAATTCATCCGGCCAGTATCTTGCCTTTCTCGACGCCGACGACATGTGGCGTACCGGGTTTCTCGAACGCACGGTCGCGGCCCTCGATAAAGAGCCGGCGAGTGTCCTCGTCTATACCGATCTCGAACTCGCCGACAGCACCGGCGTCGCGATGGGCGCGTATCTGATCGGAAAGCGCGGCGTGCCTACCGTGCAAGACATGCTCGAGCGGATGTGGCCGATCCTGCCAAGCTCGGTGATGATGCGTCGCGACGCGTTCGAGCGCGCGGGTGGATTTCCGGAAGAGTTGACCAGTTTCGAGGACGTGTATTTCTGGCTGCTCGCGCGCGAGCAGGGGAGCTTCAGCTATATCGATGAGCCGCTGGTGATGTGGCGCTTTGCGCTGTTTCCGGCGCCGCTCAAACCCGCGGGCGGGCAGGAGGCGGCAGGGCGGATCTTCGATCGGATGCTCCAGCGGCGCTATGGGGTGCGCGGGCTTGCGCATGTCGCCGCGCGCCGGCGCGCTCCGCGCAGCATCCTTGGCTATATCGGACTGCATGCGCTGAGAAGCGGCAACCAACTGGCCGCGCGGCGCGCATTTGCCGCGGCGCTAAGGACCGATCCCTGGCGGCTCAAAAGTTACTTGCGTTATGCCCGAACGTTCTTGCCGCCTACGATCGCGCGCACGCTTTCCAGCCGCCGCACGGACGAGCCGGATCGGCGATGACAGCTTGGCACTGCGCCTGCGAGTTGTTAGCGTCGCGCCCGATGGAAAAGGAATACGAGCGCGCTATTTCGCGATGAGCCCGCCTGATCCACGGCGGCTGCCGAATTTTATCGGCGTCGGACCGCCGCGCACCGCGACCACCTGGCTCTACGAGGTCATGCGGGGACACGCGGGATTTTCAGATTTCCGCAAGGAGACCGACTTCTTCACGCGCTACTACGATCGTGGCTTCGATTGGTACCTCCAATACTTTGCAGGGTGCGGGGCTGACCTGCCGATGGGAGAGATGTCGCCGCTGTACTTCGCCTCCGACGATGCGCGCGAGCGAATCAGCCTTGCGATTCCGCAGTGCAAAATCGTCTGCTCGTTTCGCGATCCGGTTGATCGCGCGTGGTCGCATTGGCGGCTGATGGTGCGCAATCTATGGACCAAGCTCGAATTCGAGCCTGCTGCCGGCGGCATCCGCGATATCCGCGAGTCCAGCCGCTACGGCCATTACACGGCCAAATGGATCGAAAGCTTCGGCCGGGAAAACGTTCTGCTGATGTTCTATGAAGATCTGGAGCGCGACCCGCAAGCGTTTGTCGATAAAGTCTGCGCGTTTATCGGCGCGCCGCTATTTCCGCTGAGCGATTCTCCAGCCGCGCAAACCCGGGTTCATACCGTCCCGGCGCGTCCGCGCCATCGCCGGATCGCGCGCAACCTTCGCGATATCAGGGATTGGCTGAATGATCGCCGAATGCATCGCGCGGCGAGGATTGTCCGGCAAAGTTCGCTGTGGAGCTACTGCTTCGAGGGCGGCCAGCCATTCAAGCGTCCGTCGGCAGAGGTTGATGCGCGAATTCGCGCGGCGATGAGGCCGGAGGTCGAGGCGCTCGAGGCAATCAGCGGACGCGACTTATCGGCATGGAAGACGGGCAGGGCGCGCGTCGAAACTCAAACGCAAAGCGCCGGCGAAGTTTCCTCCGCCGGCGCCTGATTTCAATATAAAACCCGGCTTCAGGCCGAGCGCGCGGCCTTGCGCAGGTTTCGATAGGCGCGCCCCTCGCCCATTCCGTACCGATTCAGCATCCGGTAAACCGTGTAGCGCGAAACCCCGAGCAGCTCGGCGGCGCGATGACAATTGCCGTTGGCCGCCTCGAGCGCACGCATCAGGGCGATTTTCGACGCCTCACGGATTACTTCGTCGAGCGCGTAAGGCCATGCCTGCTTGTCCGGCCTCTCGATCGGCGCGGGTGCGCTCTCCATCACCTCGGCCAACGGCGCGCGGGAGCCGATCGGCGGACCTGATTCATCGGGGATGGCGCCTTCATAAACATGATCGGGTAAATCTTCGGCAATCAGCCGGTTGGATTCGGCCAGAATAACGGCGCTTTCGATCGCGTGAGCAAGCTCACGCACGTTGCCCGGCCATGGATACGCCATCAAGGCGTCGAGCGCGCGCCGCTCGATATGCGTGATCGCTTTGCCGAACAGATGGTTGTAATGCTCGATAAAATGCGCGACGAAGGCCCCGACCGCCTCGCGCCGCTCGCGCAGCGGCGGCAGCAGGACCGCGGCGGTGTTGAGGCGGTAATACAGGTCGTCGCGAAACTCGCCGCTCTTGGTCATCGCGCGCAGATCGCGATTGGTCGCGGCGACCAGGCGGATATCAACTTTATAACTATGGGTGGATCCGACCGGCTGGATTTCGTGCGTCTCGACCGCGCGCAACAGCTTGGGCTGGAGCTTCAACGGCAGTTCGCCGATCTCGTCTAGGAACAGGGTGCCGCCGCTGGCCGATCGGAAATAGCCAAGCGCGTCCTCGCGCGCGTCGGTGAACGCGCCCTTCACGTGTCCAAACAGTTGCGATTCGGCCAGCGAATCGACCAGGTTGGAGCAATTGAAGGTGACGAAGGGGCCGTTTGGCGTAGGTCCCAGCGTATGCAGCGCTCGGGCGACTAATTCTTTTCCGGTGCCCGATTCGCCGTGGATCAGCACGGTAGCCTTGTATGGGCTAAGCCGGGCGATCGTTTTAAGAACCTTGCGAACCTGCGCCGACCGCACCACCATTCCGCCGATTCGTTCGGAGCCTTGCGCCAGCCCGTCAAGGCTGATGCAATCGGAGCAGTTCGCTCCGGACTCGGTGCCATGATCGTGGGTCGAACCAATCTTCGCGGTGTCCGCCGCCGTGTCTCCGCTCTGACGCATCGTATGTGCCCCCCGCGGTGTCCCCGCCGCGTACCTACTTTCTGTCGCAAAGGCAGAACTACATGTTGTAGAGGAACCATATATTAAAGGCGAGTGCGGTCTGTCAAGTGCATTGGCGATATTTTATGGATTCGTTTTAGCCATGATGGGTCGTGTTTGGCACTGCCGTCGCACCCGTTTGCGACTAAAAGGACCAGTTAGCGCGTCAAATCGCGGCAGGCCTTGAATTCGCTACTTTTTTTAAGGCCCGCGGCGGATGTAAACCGACTCGCAGCCGTTCAATCCGCGACCCGAACCGCCGATGCGGATAGCTCGCGTGCCTGCAAACGGGACCTCGCACGCGGTGTCGTTCTTCTCGTCATAAACGCATCGTCAGCGTATGCCGCGCGGGCCCTGCTCATGCTGGGACGGCCAGGCGGGCGGCGGCGGCGAGCGCGACGGGCGCGTCATCGAGCAGCAGCGAGATGGCCTCATCCTCCCGATCGCCGGCGCGTGGTGCCAGCGGATCGGAGGGGCGCAGGCGATGGTCAATCACCATTCGCGCGAGCAGCATTCGGCGGGCGTCTCCCCCGCGTGCGCCGATTTCGGCGCCCTCCCACGCCATCAGCGCAGCGCTCGCGCAATGATAAAGCGCGCCCGCGGCCAGCCGATCGAATTTCTCGTTGCGCGGATTCCCGGCAACCTCCTCGACAAAAGCGAGTGTGCGATCAATCAGCGCGGTGATCTCTGCGCGCAACGGCTCCGGCACCGACGCCGCTTGGCTGAGCCGCGCCTTCAGCGCACGGGCCAGGTCGAGATGGCCGCGCGCCTTGCCAACGGCGCGATTAACCACGTCGAGCGCGTTAATACTGCTGGTGCCTTCCCACAGAACTCCGATATGAGCGTCGCGGATGAGCTTTGAGTTGACCCAATCCTCGATATAGCCATTGCCGCCACGTGTCTCCATCGCGCAGGTCGCAACCCGTAAATTGTCGCGGCAGGCGCGAAATTTGAGCAGCGCCGTAAGGATGCGCATCGCGCGCTCGGCAGCCGAATCGCCGGCGCGGGCCGCGTCCATCATCACCGCGTCGAAGGCAAAGACTGAAAGCGCCTGCTCGGCCGGAACCATCGTCTTCATCAGCTGCCGACGCATTAGCGGATGCTCGATGACGGCCCTGCCGAAAGCGCGGCGATGGCGTGCGACGACCAGAGATTCGTTAAGACAGCGCCGCATCATGCCGGCGGCGCGCGCGCCATGCGACGTCCGGCTCAGGTTGACCATGTCCATCATCTGGCGCAGGCCGCGATCGATTTTGCCCAGATGGTAGGCGACCGCGCCTTCGAGCACGACCTCGCCACTGGCCATGTCGCGGGTGCCGAGCTTTTCCTTGAGGCGCGCGACTCGATAGCGGTTGCGATCACCGTTCTCCAGATGACGCGGCATCAGAAATAGTCCCAGTCCGGCCGAACCGGCGGGCGCGTCCTCGGGACGGGCCAGGAGCAGCACGACGTCGCCGTCAACGGCTGAGCAGAACCATTTGTCACCGTAAAGGCGCCAATGGTCGCCGTCGCGCCGCGCGGTAACGGAACTGGTGCCGAGGTCGGAGCCGCCGGAACGTTCGGTCATGAACTGGGCACCCTTGAGCAGCACTTCAAGGTCCTGCGAGAGCATTCGCGGCAGATAGCGGCGTTTGAGGCTTTCGTCGGCGTACCGCTCGACCAGCACCGCGCCGGTGTCGGTTACGTTGATCGGACACATCAGGCCAAACTCCGCCTGCGCAAACAGATACTGAAACGCGTATTTGGCAACGTAGGGCAGCGGTGCCGGCCAGCCGAGCACGCCCGGCTGATGCGACATTGCATGCATACCGAAGTCGGCGAACGCAATCCGCTCCATCTCGCGGTATGCGGGATGGAACTCCACCCAATCATGATCGCGGCCGAAACGATCGCGCGCATGGAGCACCGGCGGATGCTTGTCGGCGAGTTCGGCGAGCTCATCAAGACGGCCGCCGGCCAACTCGCCGAGGCGATCCAGATGCGGCTCCATCGCCGCGCGCAGTTTCGGCTCCATATGGAGGTCGAGCAGATCGCGCAGGGAACGATCAATGCGGTAGAAATTCAATCCGCGGCAATCGGGGGCGACCAGTTCGGAGGGATCGGCGACGGTTTCGGAGCTGGCGCGGCGATCAATAGTGGCTGGAGCCATCGGACGGCGTCTCCTTAGGATGCGAGTCGCGGTAAGATCGTCCGGCGTCTGCCGCGGAATGTCAACGACAGTTGACTCCGAAACAAGTGCGGCAATTGTCTCTTGAGGAATCTTAGTGAGCCGTCCGGGACTTGAACCCGGGACCCTCTGATTAAAAGTCAGATGCTCTACCAACCTGAGCTAACGGCTCGATGCACTACTTGAGAGTTGCGATGTTTACAGGGATTCGCGTGCGTTGGAAGCCCGCGCATCCCGCCCCACACGTGGAGTAGCGCCGGCGAGTTGCGAATTCGACATTCGCTCGCCGGGTGCGTATTCAGCGCCCCGCGACTGCATAGTCGGCGCTCGCCTTGGGTGCGCATCCCTCCAGGAAGATCGCGATGATCGTTTCGACTGCGACTTCGGGGGTCGCAAATTCGCGTCCGTAGCGATTGAATCCTCGCACCATCCCGAGCATCGATTCGGCCGCGAGCCGCGTATCGAGATCGGCGCGAATCGCGCCGCGCGCGATTCCGTCGCGCAGAACATCGGAGAGCATCCGCGCCAGTTGTTTGCGCTGTTCGCGAAAATCGCGGGCCTGTGCGGGAGGGAGAGCCCTGGGATCGCGCATCAGGGCTGCGAACTCGCGCCGATTCCAAAAGAAGAGAAGAACGTGGCGCACGATGGTCGAAATCTGTTCGCGAATCGAGGCGCTTTGGGGCAGTGCTTCGCGAATCTGCTTTTGCAGCTCGACAAAGCCCGCGATTACGACCGCCGCGTACAGCTCTTCTTTGCTGCCGAAGCGGCGATAGACGCTACCCTTGCCGACACGGGCGCGCGCCGCGACGTGATCGATCAGCACCTGATCGAACGCTCGCTCGGCGAACAGTACGGTCGCACTCTCGAGGATCCGTTCGCGCAGGAACGGCGTCGCCGGACGGCCGCGCCGCCGGTGCCGCGGGCGCGAGGACAGGGCTGTCACGCGCGGGACTGAGATCGTTCTGGTATTCATGCTTGGGTCTCCGAACCGATCGCGATGCGCCATCGGCGCTAATGTTTCACGTGAAACATTTTGCGCGCTGAGGCGTCTGTGTTTTCGGGCGCAGGGGTGTCACCCTGCGCGCCGGTTGTCGCGCGGCAGCTCGATATATCTCAAATATGGACTCACAGGTCCGAAATTGCAAGAATAACAACTGCGCGTCGCCTCGCGAGCGCGATACGCTCGCGAGGCTCTGGTCGCGCGTGTTGGGCGCAGTCCCGCAACGCACCAGGTTTCGCGCCCGATAGACCCAAGGCTTGCGCGCCGGACGCGGGTGACATGCTTCCTTTTCGAGTCGGCGGTGCCGGAGGTGTGCGTAGCAGACGATGGATACCGATACTCCCGCGAGCAAACTGCAGAACCCCACGCTCGCTCCCGGACCTTCGATCCGCACTCGCAAGGTGCTGGCGGGGGTGCAGTGGTGGGTGTGGCTGGCGGGCTTTTCGATTCTGGCGATCGTCGCCTACCTGATGCTCTCGCGGCCCAGTGGCGGAGCGGCAGGACCGGCAGGCGCGAATGCGAATGCGGGTCGCGCGATGGCGCTGGTGCCGGTTACGGCAATCACTGCGAAGACCGGAGATTTGAACCACTACCTGACCGCGATTGGCTCGGTCACCGCGTTCAATACCGTCACGCTGATGTCTCGCGTGCCCGGCGAGATCATGAAAGTAACTTTCGCCGAAGGACAGAGCGTGAAGGCGGGCGACCTGTTGGTCGAGATCGATCCGCGGCCGTATCAAATTCAGCTCGAGCAGGCCGAAGGAACTCTGGCCAAGGATCAGGCTTCGCTCACCGACAACAAAATCCTGCTCGCGCGCGACGAAGAGCTGTTCAAGGAAGCGGTGATTGCGCGCCAGGATCTGGACAATCAGCGCGCAACCGAGGCTCAGTTCGAGGGCTCGATTATCAGCGATCAGGCCGCGGTCGATAGCGCGAAGCTCCAACTCACTTACAGCAGAATCACCGCGCCGATCAGCGGAAAGATTGGGCTCAGGCTGGTCGATCCGGGAAACATCGTCGCGATCAACCAGGGACTGATCGTAATCACGCAAGTGCAACCAATATCGGTGCGCTTCAGCATTCCGGAAGACGATCTTCCGCTCGTCATCAACGACATGAAGACCAGTCCAAATCTTCCGGTCGAGGCTTGGGATCGCGATTTCAAGACCAAGCTCGCCGACGGCACGCTGCTCACGCTGAACAACACGATCGATCAAACCACAGGCACGATCATTCTGAAAGCGGAGTTTCAGAACCTCGATAATCTGCTGTTTCCGAATCAATTCGTAAACGCGCGCCTGCTGGTCGGCGTCACCAAAGACGCGGTATTGATTCCGGCAGCGGCGGTGCAACGCGGCAACGCGCGCGGTTCGTATGTATTCGTCGTCCAGCCCGGCAAGATCGCACAAAAGCGGATCGTGACGATCGGCGCGACTGAGGGCGATACGGTCGCGGTTGCGGCCGGACTCGAATCCGGAGAGGTCGTTGTGACCGACGGCGTTGACAAGCTGCGCAACGGCTCGCGCGTTGCGGTCCAGATGGCCGCGAATATCGCCTCCACCGGCGGCGGCCGGCAATGAATCCGTCCCGGCCGTTTATTCTGCGGCCGATCGCAACCTCGCTGCTGATGGCGGGGCTGATGCTCGCCGGCATATTTGCCTACAGGCAGTTGCCGGTCTCCGCGCTGCCGGAAGTCGATTATCCTACGATCCAGGTTGTGACCTTCTACCCCGGCGCCAGCCCCGACGTGATGGCGTCTTCGGTCACCGCGCCGCTGGAGCGCCAATTCGGGCAGGTTCCCGGACTTAACCAAATGACCTCGAACAGTTCGTTCGGGAGCTCGGTTATCACCCTGCAGTTCGTCCTCGATCTGGATATCGATGTGGCCGAGCAAGAGGTGCAGGCCGCGATCAATGCCGCCTCGACCTATCTGCCGGCCGACTTGCCCAATCCTCCGATTTACAGCAAGACCAATCCCGCCGACGCGCCGATCCTGACCATGGCGTTGACCTCGACCGAGCTCCCGCTCGATCAGGTGGAAGATCTCGCCGACACGCGCCTTGCGGAGCGCATCTCGCAGCTCTCCGGGGTTGGCCTGGTAAGTATCAGCGGCGGACAGAAGCCCTCGGTGCGTGTCGATGCGAACCCTACGGCGCTGGCCTCATACGGACTCAACCTGGAGAGCCTGCGCGTCGCTATCGCGGCGGCGAATGTGGACGAGGCCAAGGGCAACTTCGACGGCCCGGGGCAGGCGTACACGATTGGCGCCAACGATCAGCTTCTGACTGCGAAAGACTACGGCCCGTTGATTGTCGCCTATCACAACGGCGCGCCGGTCCGGCTCTCGGATGTCGCCCGGGTCAGCGCCGGGGCTGAGAACGTCAAGGAAGCCGCGTGGATGAATCTCACGCCGGCCGTAATCATGAACGTTCAGCGCCAGCCCGGCGCCAATATTATCGAGGTCGTCGATCGGATCAAAAAGCTGATGCCGCAGCTTAAAGCCGGGCTGCCATCGTCGGTCAACGTATCGATTCTGACTGACCGCACAACCACCATCCGCGCCTCGGTCGCCGACGTGCAGTTCGAGTTGATGCTGACGGTGGCGCTGGTCGTGATGGTCATCTTCCTGTTCCTGCGCAATATCGCAGCCACCGTGATTCCGAGTATCGCGGTGCCGCTTTCGATCGTCGGCACGTTTGGCGTGATGTATCTGCTGGGTTACAGCCTCAACAACCTGACCCTGATGGCGCTGACGATCTCGACCGGGTTCGTGGTCGATGACGCGATCGTCATGATCGAGAACATCTCGCGCTTTATCGAGGAAGGGCAGCCGCCGCTGCAGGCGGCGTTAAACGGCTCCAAGCAAATCGGGTTCACGATCGTGTCGTTGACCGTCTCGCTAATCGCGGTGCTGATTCCGCTCTTGTTCATGGGCGATATAGTCGGGCGCCTGTTTCGCGAATTCGCGATCACGCTGGCGGTAACGATCCTGGTCTCCGCGGCCGTGTCGCTGACCCTGACGCCGATGATGTGCGCGCGGCTTTTGCGGCACAAGCCGAAAGCCCGGCAGAACCGCCTCTACCGCAAGTCGGAGCAAATCTTCGAGGATACGATCGCGTTCTACGGCAAAACGCTCACCTGGGTGCTGCGCCATGAACAGGCGACGCTGGCGGTGGCGATCGCGACGCTTATCCTCACGATCGTTTTGTACATCGTCGCACCCAAAGGATTTTTTCCGGTGCAGGACACCGGCGTAATCGAAGGCGTGTCCGAGGCGCCTCAGACCATCTCGTTTCCCGCGATGGCGGCGCGGCAGCAGGAACTCGCCAAGGTGATTCTCGGCAATCCCAGCGTGCAGAGCCTGTCGTCGTTTGTCGGAATTGACGGGACCAACACTACCGTCAACAGCGGACGCTTTCTGATAAACCTCAAGCCGCAGGACGAACGCGACGCAACGATCACGCAGGTTATCGCGGGTCTGCAAAACGCAACCGCGCAGATTCATGGAATCGATTTGTACCTGCAGCCGGTGCAGGACTTGACCGTCGAAGATCGCGTCAGCCGCACCGAGTATCAGTACAGCCTCGAGGATCCGAATCCCGCCGAATTAAGCGATTGGACCGCGCGCCTGATGGCGAAGCTCAAGGCGATGCCTCAATTGCGCGACCTCGCAACCGACCAGCAGAACCATGGGCTCGAAGCCGACATTACAATCGACCGCAACACCGCCTCGCGCCTCGGAATTGGACTGCAATCGATCGATGCCAGCCTCTACGACGCGTACGGCCAGCGGCAAGTCTCGACCATCTTTACCCAGCTCAACCAGTACCACGTGGTGCTGGAGGTGGCGCCGGAGTTCCAGCAGGATCCGGCCGCGCTCGACGACCTGTATTTTGCCGCAACCGGCGGTGGCGAAGTTCCGCTGAGCACCTTCGGCAAGATCACGAAAACCACGACTCCGCTGGTGGTGAATCACGAGGGCCAGTTTCCGGCGGTGACGATTTCTTTCGATGTGGGCCAGGGATACTCGCTCGGTGACGCGGTCAACGCGATCAAGCGGGCCGAGGCCGACATCGGGATGCCGGCCAGCATCCAGGCCGCCTTCCAGGGAACCGCGCAGGCGTTTCAGGCCTCGCTGGCGAACGAGCCGATCCTGATCCTGGCGGCGCTGATCACGGTCTATATCGTGCTCGGCGTTTTGTACGAGAGCTACATCCATCCGATCACGATTCTTTCGACGCTGCCGTCGGCGGGAGTCGGCGCGATTCTGGCGCTGCTCATCTGCCGCGAAGATCTGGACGTGATCGCGCTTATCGGCATCATTCTGCTCATAGGTATCGTCAAAAAAAACGCGATCATGATGATCGACTTCGCGCTCGAGGCGCAGCGCAAGGACGGCAAGTCGCCGCGCGAGGCGATCTATCAGGCCTGCCTGTTGCGCTTCCGGCCGATCATGATGACCACGATGGCGGCGCTGCTCGGCGGACTCCCGCTCGCGCTCGGCACCGGCACCGGCTCGGAGCTGCGCCGTCCGCTCGGGATCACGATCGTCGGAGGCCTGCTGCTCAGCCAGTTGCTGACGCTGTACACAACGCCGGTAATCTTTCTTGCCTTCGAGCGTCTGGCGGAACGCTTCGCCGGCGCGCCGTCACCCGTGCCGGTTAAGGACGCGGTGCCCGGGTCGGCGGGAGCGCAGGCTTCGTGAGCGAACTCTTCATTCGCAATGCGGTTGGGACCACGCTTTTGACGATCGCGCTTGCGCTGGGCGGCCTGATCGCGTTTCGGATGCTGCCCGTGTCGCCGTTGCCGCAGGTCGAATTCCCGACCATCCAGGTGCAAGGCGCGCTTCCCGGCGCGAGTCCGGAAACGATGGCCTCTTCGGTGGCGACGCCGCTGGAGCGCCAGTTCGGGCGTATCGCCGGGTTGACGGAATTAACTTCCGCGAGTTCGCTGGGCGTGGTTTCAATCGTTTTGCAGTTCGATTTGAGCCGCGATATCGACGCCGCCGCCCGCGACGTGCAGGCCGCGATCAACGCCGCGCGCAGCCAGCTCCCGACCAACCTGCCTTCCAATCCGACCTATCGCAAAGTCAATCCCGCCGACGCGCCGGTCTTGATCATCGCTCTTACCTCTGACACCAAGACGCGCGGTCAGATGTATGACGCCGCCTATTCGATCCTTGCGCAGAAACTTTCGCAGGTCGAAGGCGTCGGACAGGTGATTGTCGGCGGCAGCGCGCTGCCCGCGGTGCGGGTCGATCTCAATCCCGCGCAGCTCAACAACTACGGTATCGGACTGGAGCAGGTGCGTTCGGTTCTGGCGGGCGCGAACGTGAATCGCCCAAAAGGCGAACTGGCAAATGATACGACCGCGTATCTGGTCAACGACACCGATCAGTTGCTGCTCGCGTCGCAGTACAGTCCGCTGATCGTTTCCTATTTTAACGGCGCCGCCGTGCACCTTTCTGATTTGGGCGCGGTGACCGATTCGGTCGAGGACGTGCGCAACGCCGGCGTAGTCGATAACCAGCCCGCCGTCCTGCTGATCATTTTTCGTGAGCCCGCGGCGAACATAATCGAGACCAACCAGCGCCTGATGGATGCGATGCCGGCGCTGGAGGCTTCGATTTCGCCCGCGATCAAGCTGACCGTCGTGATGGATCGCACCACCACGATTCGCGCCTCTGTCAGTGACGTCGAGTTCACGCTGCTCCTCTCGATCGCGCTGGTGATCATGGTGGTGTTCGTATTCCTGCGCAATCTGCGCGCCACTTTGATTCCGGGCGTGGTCGTGCCGCTTTCGCTGATCGGCACCTTCGGCATCATGTACCTGTGCGGCTACAGCCTGGACAATCTGTCGCTGATGGCGCTGACGATCTCGACCGGGTTCGTGGTCGATGACGCGATCGTCGTGGTCGAGAACATCTCGCGCTACCTGGAACAGGGCGTCGCGCCGTACGAGGCGGCGGTTCGCGGCGCCAAAGGAATCGGGTTTACCGTTCTCTCGATGAGCATATCGCTGATCGCGGTGTTCATCCCGATTCTGGTGATGGGTGGAATCGTCGGACGGCTGTTCCGCGAGTTCGCAGTCACCTTGTCCTCTGCGATCGCGGTGTCGCTGGTGCTCTCGCTGACCACCACGCCGATGATGTGCGCGACGCTGCTCAGAGCGCAGGACCGCGAGCGCCACGGCAGGATTTATCGTGCCGCCGAGCGCGGGTTCAATTCATTGCTCAGCGGCTACGAGAGGAGCCTCGGCTGGATTCTGGAGCATCAGCCGCTGACGCTGACGATTTTTTTCGTCACGCTCGCGATCAACATCTACATGTTCTACATCATCCCGAAGGGATTTTTTCCGCAGCAGGATACCGGGCGCATGATGGGTATGCTGATGGCCGATCAGGACACGTCGTTTCAGGCGATCCAGAAGAAGCTCGGCCAGTTTGTAAAAATCATGACCGAGGATCCCGCGATCGATCACGTGATCGCATTTGCGGGCGGAAACGCGGGCTCGGTGAATTCCGCGCGCATGTTCGTGACGCTCAAACCCTTGTCGGAGCGCAAGATCGGCGTGATGCGGGTGATCGGCCGCTTGCGCGCAAAGACCGCGCATATTCCCGGCGCGACGCTCTACCTGCAAGCCGCGCAGGATTTGCGGATCGGCGGCCGGCGCTCAAACGCGCAATATCAATACACACTTCAGGGCGACGACCTGGACTTGCTCAACCACTGGGCGCCGCGCCTGGTTACCAAGCTGCGGACTCTGCACCAGTTGACCGACGTCAGCAGCGATCAACAAAATAGCGGTCTCTCCGCCAACCTGGTGATCGATCGCAAGACTGCTTCGCGCCTCGGAATCACGCCGCAACTTATCGATGACACGCTTTACGACGCGTTCGGGCAGCGCCAGGTCTCGACGATGTACACGCAGCTCAATCAGTACCACGTCGTGATGGAGGTCGAGCCCAAGTTCTGGCAGAATCCCGATTCGCTTTCAGAAATATACGTGCGCACGACTTCCGGACAGGAAGTGCCGCTAAGCACCTTCACTCATTACGAACCCAGCACCACCGCGCTGGCGGTGAACCATCAGGGACAATTTCCCGCTGTCACAATCTCCTTCAACCTCGCGCCCGGGGTCTCGCTTGGTGAAGCGGTCGGGATAATCAACGACGCCGAGGCGCAGATCGGGATGCCGGCCAGCATCGACGGCAGCTTTCAGGGCACCGCGCAGGCCTTTCAGGCCTCGCTCGCCAACGAGCCGATGCTTATTCTGGCGGCGCTGCTCGCGGTGTATATCGTGCTCGGCATTCTCTATGAGAGTTACATCCATCCGATAACCATCCTCTCGACGCTGCCGTCGGCCGGGGTCGGCGCGCTGCTCGCGCTCGAAATCACGCACAACGATCTCACCGTCATCGCGCTTATCGGGATCATCCTGCTGATCGGGATCGTCAAGAAGAACGCGATCCTGATGATCGACTTTGCGCTCGAGGCGCAGCGGGTCGAGGGCAAGCTCGCGCGCGATGCGATCTACCAGGCCTGCACCCTGCGCTTTCGGCCGATCATGATGACCACGATGGCGGCGCTGCTGGGCGGACTGCCGCTGGCGATCGGAGGCGGGACCGGCTCGGAATTGCGCCGTCCGCTCGGAATCGCAATCGTCGGCGGATTGATCGTCAGCCAGATGCTGACGCTCTACACGACGCCGGTGGTTTATCTTTATCTGGAGCGCGTTCGGGTGGGATGGGTTGGGGTGTGGAAGCGCACTGTCGGCGCGTTCGGACCTGCGCAGCCCGGCACGCAGGCCTAAATCTCCGGGCGAGCTTTCGTTTCAGCGGCTCGAGATGCGCGGGGCGATACTCGCACCGCTTATCAGGATAAGAACTTCGGAGCGCCGATTCTCAGGATCGAGCCGCGCTACAAATGCGGGAAACTCGCTGCGCCCGAGTCCGACATCGGTGCGCGCGTCGCAGCCGCATCGCGCCGCCAAGCCGTCGTTGATCGTGGCGAAGCGGTCCAGATGCAGCGCCGCGATCGGCAGCGAATCTTCGGCGATGCCCAGCTTCAAGATCCCGCCCGCGCCAAGTTCAGGAGCCTCGACCATCGGCGTGCCGGCCACCGTCGCAGTCTTAACGACCCAGTTGCGAAACTTGTCGTCACTCATCCGGCCCGTGTGCGAGTTCTCACGCTGAAGCTCGCTGATCGCGCCTTTCAGGGCCGATTTTGTTGCGCGGCTCGAATGAGCAGGCTTGAGGTTCACGAGCTTCCACATCTGCTCCGACCATCGCGCAACTTCGGCGCGGCTGGCGCCGGGAGTCGCCTCGTAGTCCTCGGCGGCGGATTCCGCGCCCGCCAAATCGCCGCTCTTGAGCGCATGCTCGACCCGATCCGCGTCGCTCTGCGCGATCGCCGAATTTATCCGTGCGAGAAGCGGGCCGCTGTTGCTATTGGGCAGGGCCGCCGCCTCGGCGCATGCCTGCTGCTGATCGGCGAGCGGAAATGAGGGCGCGCCGATGGTGAAATCAGTGATGCACAAGTCGTCCTTGACCTCGCGCAACTCCGCGGCGGAAAGCTTTTCGGGATGCGCCGAAAGAGCGATCAGATCGGGACGCGCACGCGCGTAGTCGCCCGCCTTCATCCGCGCCCGCGCAGAGGTTAGCGCGCTCGGGGCGCATCCGGCGGCGAGTAACGCGACGAGGCATACTAATCCGATGCCGAGCCCGCCGACGCCGATCGAGGGCGTTTGCGAAGAATGGATCACGACTCGATTATGCGCGCGACAGCGCTCTTTTGGGAAATGTTTTTTTACGAAATTAGTGAAAAGAAATTAGTGAAAACTGAACGAGAAAGCCACGCGCCGGAAGCGATAGCTGGTATCGCACCGGCGCGTGCGTTTATCGCGGAAAACTACGCGGTGGCTTGATAGTTCCCGTGATCCGCTGGATGTATTCGATGGATGCGATCCATCTCGTCGCGCGCGGTGCGTTCGCGAACCGAGTCCGATTCACCAAGCGGAACCGAATCCTTCATGCTCGTTTCGTTGTACAGCGCGGCGAAAGATCCGTAACCGCTGATCACGCCCGAAATCAGGGCGGAGATTCCACCAATCACGCCGATGACACCCACGGCGGTGAACATTGCAATTCCCATCAGTCCGAACGCGATCCAGAGAAATAGCAACGACAGATTCATCGCGGCAAATTCATAGAACGATGCGACCCACAGCCACAACGTGACTACCGCACTGACGATAAAAACCATCGCCACGCTGTCGATCGCCACCGCACTGGCGGCATGAACGCCAAAAACGGTCAGGTGGGCCAAGCCCCACCAGCCAAAGAACGCGCCCAGAAAAGTGAACGCGGTTGCCGCGATCGGATCGCCGTATGCAAATCCCCACATTCCAGCGAGGATTTCGATCAGTCCTCCAAACAGCATCGCCTCCAACATATACGGCGCCCACGCGGTTACAGGCTGAAAGATTACCGCGACACCCATCAGGAACACGGCTACCGCAAGTCCTGCCAACCCGAGAGGGATCGGTGATGCCAAGCCCTTGTCTTTACCCGGTCGTAACATACGCACCTCCGTTTGGGCGGCGCGCTGATCGAGAGAGGGACGTCAGAACGCCGCAGGTTTAACGTGTGTCTTGCACACATCTAATCTCCGTTCGGCTTCGTCTCTGTCGTCGAACGGGGCGTTTACGTTTCAATTATTAGACGCATGAGAAACGCGAAATTATTCAATGCGCAGAGGTAATTGTCGCAGCCGATGTATCGCGACATGACCGATATCGCGTCAAGTGTTCGCTGGTGTCGCACAGACAGGCATTGGCCACATCGTGTCACCAGCAGCGACAAATCCTGGTCAATTACGCCGTACTTCGTTTATTTCCATTTCAATTCGGAGAATCTGTCGTACCAGATCGAAACGCTATTCAAAGAATCCGGAGGCTCTTATCGTACCGTGTCCGGACACTCCTTGTATCAATCTCGTGCAAATACTCGATTCAGGTGCATAAGCAGCTCGCTGCGACGCATCTGTTCGCTGTGGCATGACCTCTGCACTTGTCACCCGTCGACAGCGGAAAACAACGGAGTTCATCTCCAAATTACGTCAACACGAGCCATCGCTCGAAGGTCAGGAAAAGAGTCATGCGGAACTGGATCACAAAGATGTACGTGCGAATGAATATGGCCAAGGGACAGACAATGACCGAGTACGTGCTGATTATCGCCGCGATCGCGGTGGCAGGCTACGTCGCCTACCAAGGCCTCGAAGGCGGTATCAACGAGATCATTACGAATGTCACGAACACCTTGGCGGGCGCGTAATTCGTCACCGGCGAGCACGGATGATCTCCGTGTCGCCGTATGCATCGGCAGCCGGCGGCGGGAAAACATTCCCGCTGCCGGCAACCGAATCCAATAGGAGAACCGAACGGCGCCAACAGAGTAGTCGCAAACTGCGATCGCTCCGAAGTTGAAGAGATCTTGAACCAACGCAGTGCCTGGATCGTGATGCGCCAATAGCCAGTCGCGCACCGAGGAATTTTAACCCGGCGGGCCGTATGAGCGGGCGGAACCGAGGGGAGAAATGAGAAGACCATTGATTTTCGCGATCCTGGCGGGGTTTGCCGCGGTCCTTGCCGCGATAATTGTTTTTTCTGCCCTTAAACGGCGTGAGGCCGAGGTGCAAAAGGCGCTCGCGAGCAGCGTCGATATCGTGGTCGCCGCGCATGACCTGGTACTCGGCGCGCGAATCGATGCGAGCGCGGTCAAGCTGGCGCGATGGTCGCGCGACAGCGTGCCATCGGGCGCCTTCACCGACCCCCAGGCGCTGATCAATTCATTCGTAAAAATAGAAATTGTCGCGAACGAACCGGTCGTTGCCGCCAAGTTGTTCATGGGCGCGAAGACCGCGGGCGTGATGCCGCTGCTCATCCCCGACGGGATGCGCGCGATGGCGGTGCCGGTCGACGAGATCAGCGATATCGCAGGCTTCGTGCAGCCGCGCGCGCATGTTGACGTGCTGGTGTCGGTGTCGGGCTCGGGCCGCGACGAGCCGTCGTTCTCGAAGATGGTCCTGCAGGATATTGAAGTCCTGGCGGTCGCGCAGGAAATCGAAAGGAAGAACGACGACCCGGAGGAAGTCAAAGTTGTGACCCTGCTGGTCACTCCCGACCAGTCCGAGAAACTCGCATTGGCGAGCCACGAGGGTCAGTTGCGGCTCTCGATGCGCAATTACGACGATAGCAAGATCGTCATGACCAACGGCGCCGAGATGCGCGATCTGCACGGCGTCGGACCTCCCGCGTTGCCCGCTCAGATGGCGATCGTGCCGCGGCATGATTCGCCTCCGATGCGCAGGCTGAGCGTGCAGATCCTGCGCGACGGAAAATCCGACGAATCGGTCTCTTTCGTGAAAGCCGGGCTGGGAGCGCATCACATGAGCCTGATGCAGGCGCTCCCTCCGACCGCCGCGGCCGTGCCAACCGCGTCCGCGGCAGCTTCGGTTGCGGCTGCGCCGCAGCCGCCCGCGCGAGTCTCTGCCTCGATCATGGCGCCGCCGTTATTGGCGAAAACTCTGGGAGCTGACGCGGACGTGCCCGCACGATCGGCTGATCCTCCGTTTCCCGATCCCGCCACAACCCCGTACGCGCCGGCGCCGAAGACGATTGCGATTCCGTGACCGCGTGGAAGCAAAGGCGAGCAGCAATGCAGTCTCAGACATCAAACATAAACAGATTCGGACTCTGGACGGTCGCGATCGCCGCCGCCTGGGCAATCGCGATCGCCGGAGCCCGTGCCGCTTGGGCGCAAGCCGATCGTCCGATCGCGCAAGTCCCCCTGACGATCACGGCGGGTGAGAGCTACACCGTCGATAACCTGGCGCCCGACAGCAGGCCCGCGGTGCGCGTGATCGATAATCCGCATGCGCTGGTGGTTCATTCCGAGCTGCCGGGCAAGATGATTCTGCTCGGCGCCGAACGCGGACGATGGATCATCGCCGTCACGCGAGCGGACGGCCGGCAGGCGGCCTACGACGTCGTCGTGAATAGTGTCGCAACGCCCGGTGATCCGCTCAAACCGGGCGTGAGCCCCAACGCGACCATTGGTGAGGGGCTTACCGGCTCGCGTGCGGCCCGGTCGCCATCGCCGGCACCGTCGATGGGCTTGGCCGCCGCGCCGCCGGATTCTTCCGCGGCGGGCGAGCTCGCGCCAATGGCGCCTGCGAGAGTCGCGCCGCAGCCGATTGCGAATTCGCAGACCTTCGGCTTCGCTCCCGCGGCGGCGACTGCCGCGAAAACCCCCGGCAACGATGTTCCCGAAGGCAAATGGCGCAGCGATCCCGCCGTCGCGAGCAATGGCGGCTACACCTCGCCTTCAGACTCGGGCGGTCCGGGCGCGCCCAACTTCATGTCCGACGATTCGATCGTGCTGATGCAGGGAACCTCGAAGGTGCTCGATTTTCGCCGCCGCCTCATCCGCGTCTCGATCGCGGACTCCAAAATCGCGGACATCCAGGTGATAAATCCGTCGCAGATAAATCTGGTCGGACATGCACCGGGCTTCACGACCTTGGCGGTGTGGGACGATCAGGGCAACTACCAGGAGCGCCAGGTGCGGATCGACAGCGGCGGCAAGCAGCAGGTGATGCTCAACTGCGTGGTCGCGGAGCTGGATCGCTCGACGATCGAAAACCAGGGCATCAATCTGTCGCTCGCGCTCGCAAACTATGGCTTCTCGATCGTTGGATTGCCGGGCGCGGTCGCAACCCCCTATAGCGCTCAGAGTCAGCTTTCGTCCTCGGGACCGCAGGGCGGCTCAGCCGGAGGAATTCTGCCATTTGGCGGCGAACTGATTCCGCTGGTTCTCTCACCGAATTTGACTTACGGGCTCGCGGCCGGAAACTCGAATATCCAGACCCAAAGCTTTTTTCAGTTTCTCGAAAATCACAATCTGGCGAAGATCCTCGCGGAGCCGCATCTGCTCGCGAACTCCGGCGAACAAGCCAAGTTCCTGTCGGGCGGCGAAATTCCGATCGTAATCGCACAGGCGCTCAACACCTCGATCGTGTTCAAGCAGTTCGGCACCTCGGTCGATTTTTTGCCCACGGTTGTCGGCCGCAACACGATCGAGCTGTACGTCAAGCCCGAGGTTTCGGAGCCCGACTTTGCGCACGGGGTCTCGATGTTCGGGTTCACGGTTCCGGCTTTCGTCACGCGGCGCGCGCAAACGATGGTCACGCTGCGCGACGGGCAGACGCTCATCCTGGCGGGATTGATCCTGCACAACCCGATTTCAGTGGTTAACAAGGTGCCTTATCTGGGCGACGTGCCGTACCTGGGCGGACTTTTCCGCACCACTCAGCACACGATTCAGGAGACCGATCTGGTGATGAGCGTGACGCCGCGGATTGTCGAACCGCTTCCGCGGGGCGCGCGGGTTGATCTGCCGGAAGGCAGCAGGATGTCGGCCGATGAAATCAAGACTCGCGAAATCAGTCCGCCCGACGCGTCGCGGCCGCGGTTCTAGCCGCCGCTTATGAGGATCTCGTGTCAGTGCTCGGAGCAAATTACGAAACCAGGCGCGGAACGCTGCACGTACACTTGATGGGAGATAACGCCGAGCAGCGCGGCGCCGCGAAAGCCGCCCTGATGCTGCTGGGCGATCCGCCGCTGGAAATCGAAGAGTCGGTGCTGGGCGCGCAGCCCGCGACCAAGCCCGACGTCCTGATGGTGATCGTTGCGAATAACGAAGAACAGAGCATCTCGTGCCTGCGAGCGGAGGCGGGGACGACTCCGCGCCCGATCATCTTTGCGCTGTTGCAATCGCGATCTCCCGGCCTGGTGAAGCGCGCGCTGCGCGCCGGCGCCGACGAGTTGCTGGTCACCCCGGTCGATTCCGGCGACGCAACCTGCGCACTCCTCAAGATCTCGGAAGCGCGATGGCGCTCGGACCGGCGCGACGGCGGTGTGGTCTGCTCGTTCGCCAGTATTGTCGGCGGAGTGGGGGTCACGACCCTGGTCGCGAACCTCGGCCTCGCGTTGCGCAAGGCGCAAAAACGCGTTGCGCTTATCGACCTCGATCTGCAGACCGGAGGACTTGCGGTGGTGCTCGGCCTGGAACCCGAGGTCACGATTCTGCCGCTCATCCGCCTGGACCGAAAGCTCGATTCGATCCAGCTCGAATCGGCGATGATCAAGCATCCGTCCGGCCTCTATCTGCTGGCTGCGCCAAAACGAATCGAAGAGGGCGAGATGGTGAGCGACGTTACGGTAGGAACCGTGATCGATCTGATGCGCCAGCTATTCGACTTCGTAATTATCGACTGCGGCGATCATATCGACGAAAACGCAGTCGCCGCCTGGGAGCGCTCGGAGCATCTGTTCTACGTGCTCGAGCAATCGATTACCTCCGCTCGATGCGCGTGGCGTTTCGTCGATTTGTTCGAGCGGCTTGGGCTTACCTCGCTCCAGCCGCGCTTCGTGCTGAACCGTCATCGCACGATGCATCCAATCACCGATAAACAGATCGAAACCACGCTCGGGCGCGATCTCTACGCGCGGATTCCTGCCGACGATCGCGCGCTGGAACGCGCCGAGGTCACCGCCAAAGACCTGTGGCAAGTCGCGCCCGCTTCGCCGCTGGCGCATTCGCTCGAGGCGCTCGCGCGCCGTATCGCGCCGAGTGCCGCCGAGTCCGCAATCGAGCCCGACACCGGATTCATCGCGCGGATCAGATCCGCCTTCGCCGCCCACGCTTGAGGTTTTAATCATGGGGCTTACCCAACGACTGAACAACGCAAATTCCGGAGCCGCCGCCGCGGCCAGCGCGGCCGCG
Source organism: Binataceae bacterium (SeqCode) (assembly GCA_050736695.1). GTDB lineage: Bacteria > Desulfobacterota > Binatia > Binatales > Binataceae > JBARDN01. The sequence continues at coordinate 58,215 of JBOHWH010000170.1, forward strand.
CCAGGATCGCTTATCGGAGGCACCGTCAAGCGGCGCAAAGACGCGCTCGGCGATGGCTCGCGCCGGCTCAAAATCAAAGTTCACAACCGCCTGTTCGAGACGATCGATGTATCCAAGCTCGAGTCGCTCGAACCCACGGCGATGTCGGCAAAAGTCACCGCCGCGATCACCGAAATCTTAAACGAAGAAGGGCGCCTTCTGACCGACACCGATCGCACCCGCCTGGTCGAGGAAATCAAGAACGAGCTGCTCGGACTGGGTCCGCTCGAGCCGCTTCTGCGCGATGACGATATCACCGATATCCTCGTAAACGGCCACAATCAGGTCTATGTCGAGCGCTTCGGCAAGTTGCATCCGGCAGACGTCCATTTTCAGGACGATCAGCATCTGATGCTGATTATCGATCGAATCGTTTCGCGGGTCGGCCGCCGCGTCGATGAATCCTCGCCGATGGTCGATGCGCGCCTGCCCGACGGCTCGCGCCTCAACGCGATCATCCCGCCGCTCGCGCTCGACGGGCCGTCGCTTTCGATCCGCCGCTTCGGACGCAAGCGTTACGACATCTCAGGACTGGTCGAAAAGGAATCCATCACCTGGGAAGTGGTCGAGTTTCTGCTCGCGGTGGTGCGCGCGCGCCTGAACGTGATCGTCGCGGGCGGCACCGGCTCGGGCAAGACGACGATGCTCAATTGCCTGTCGGCGTTCGTACCCGAAGACGAGCGGATTGTCACGATCGAGGATTCGGCGGAGCTGTCGCTGCAGCAGCCGCACGTGGTGCGGCTCGAATCGCGGCCGGCAAATCTGGAGGGCAAGGGTGAAATCACGCAGCGCGATCTGGTGCGCAACTGCTTGCGTATGCGCCCGGACCGAATCGTCGTCGGAGAGGTTCGCGGCGCCGAGGTCCTGGACATGCTGCAGGCGATGTCCACCGGACATGACGGCTCGATCGCGACGGTCCACGCCAACTCGACCCGCGAATGCCTGGGACGCTTCGAAATGATGATGCTGCTGTCGGGGGTGTCGATTCCTCAGCGCGCGATGCGCCAGCAGATCGCGTCGGCGATCAACATCGTCATCCACGTAAGCCGCCTCTCTGACGGCACCCGCAGGGTGATGAAGGTTTCGGAAATCACCGGCATGGAAGGCGAGATGATCATGATGCAGGATCTTTACGAATACGTGCGCGGCGACCCGCGCGCCGACGGAAAGCTTACCGGCCAGTTGCGCTCGACAGGAGTGCGCTCGCATTACGCGCCCCGGCTCGAAGCGGTTGGTTACAAAAACGATGCGCGCCTGTTCAAGGCCGCACAGCCGTAAGTACGCGCCGCCTTAATCACAATGGATATTGTAATCGCCGCCGCCGCATTTCTGTTCGTGCTCGTCCTCGGTGGCTTCGTTATCGCGCGCCACAAAGGCACGCCGTGGCTCGGCCGCAACGTGATGCGCCGGATGGCTCCCGCGGCCACTGTCTCCTCGGCCGGCGGGATTCTGCGCACCAGCGGCAGGCGCAACAAGAAAGCCGCCACCCGCATCCTCGCCGGCGTGATGCGGATCCATCTGATCCAGCGGCTCGAACAAACCATGTGGCAGGCCGGCATTTACTTGAGGGTTGCCGATATCCTGCTCGTGATGGTTTTGCTGGCGGGTGCGGGAATCGTCGGCGCGGGCGCGTTCTTTAGTAGCCCTCTCATTTCGCTCGGGATTGGAATCGGGATCGGCATTCTGCCGCTGATGTACATCCGGCTGCGCCGCCAACGGCGGATGAAGGCTTTCGCGGTTCAGCTTCCATACGCGCTCGATCTGATCAAGTCGTCGATCGAGGCGGGCCATTCGCTGCTCCGCGGCTTGCAGGTCGTAGTCGCCGAATTTGGCGATCCTATCGGCGGCGAGTTCCGCTCCGTGATCGAGCAATCGCGCCTGGGTCTGCCCCTGCCGCGCGCGCTCGAGGAGATGCTCGAGCGCGTTCCGATCGAGGATCTGCGCCTGCTGGCGGTCGCGGTGCGGGTTCAGTCGGAAGTCGGCAGTTCGCTTGCGCAGATAATCGGACGGCTCTCGGAAATTGTCCGCACCCGCCAGCGAATTCATCAGCAGATCCGCGCGCTGACCGCGCAATCGCGGATGAGCGGCTTGGTGATCGGATTTCTGCCGATCGCCATGCTCGGTGCGTTCAGCATTATCCAGCCCGCGTATGTACACACGCTGTTTTATGATCACTCGGGACAGACGATTCTGAAAGTCGCGGCGGTGCTTGATCTGATGGCGTTCGTGACCATTCGAAAGCTTCTCAAGGTGGAATTCTGAAATGTCCGCAATGTATATCACGCTCGCCTTCATTCTGCTGATGTCGGCCGCGATGGTGGCGGCGTATGCCGCGCTATTCGGCACTTCGCGCGTGCGCGACGATCGAATCACCGATATGGCGGTCAAGATGCGCGTCAGCTCTACAGGCCGCGGCGTCGCCAGGGAAATCGACTCCTCGCTCGCGCACGCTCTCTTCCGATGGGTCGCCCAGCGCCTGCCCGCGCCGCGGACCGATACGCCGAAGGCCGAGCAACTAGCGCATCTGCTGATGCAAGCCGGCTATTTGCGCTCGAGCGCGGTGCGAACATTTCAGATGGTCCGGATCGCCACCACCGGCGGCGTCGCGATTCTGACCCTGGTGATCGCGTTCGCCTCGGCACGCTCGGGGATGATGGTCATTATGTTGCTGGCGGCCGGATGCGGCGTCGGCGCATTCATCCCGAGCTTCTATATCGGCCGCAAGGCGCGCAAACGTCAACGCGCAATCGCGAGCCAGCTCTCCGACGTGCTCGACCTGCTCGTAGTCTGCGTCGAAGCCGGACTCGGCCTGTCCGAAGCGATTAAGGTCGTCGGCACCGAGGCTGAACGCCACGGACAGGTGATCGGAACCGAACTCGCACTGGTGTCGGGCGAGCTCGCCGCGGGCTCGAGCCTCGGACAGGCGCTCAGACAGTTCGCGGATCGAACCGCGGTCGCGGACGTGAAGCCGCTTGCCGCGACCCTAATCCAGAGTGAGCAGATCGGCGCGCAAATCGGACCCGCACTACGCTCGATTTCGGATTCACTGCGTTCCGCCCGCCGGATGCGAGCCGAAGAGGCTGCGCAGAAAACTACGGTAAAGATTATGTTCCCGCTGGTGCTCTTCGTCCTTCCCGCGATGATGAGCGTGATCGTAGGTCCCGCGATGATCCAGATCATGCAGACCTTAACCAAGTAAGAGCCGCCAGTCGCGCTAGCACACTCCTGCGATGAGTCACGCGCCTTTTCTCTCGCGCACGCGGCTTGACGGACGGGGCGCTATCGGTCTGCAATGGAACGAGCGCCGCTATGAACGAAACTCCGGAAAAGACCCGGGCCCTCGAGCTCTGGAACGAAGGCGTGCAGCATCATATTCTGCGCGACCTTGACGGCGCGATCCGCCTCTACACGAAATCGATCGAGGCGTTTCCGACCGCGGAGGCATACACGTTTCGCGGATGGGCGTATCAGGGGATGGGCCGGCTCGACGATGCGATCGCGGAGTGTAAGCGCGCGATCGCGGTCGATCCTTCCTTCGGTAATCCCTACAACGATATCGGCGCCTACCTGATGGCCAAGGGCGAGCTCGACGAGGCGATCGGATGGCTCGAACAGGCCAAACTTGCGCCGCGTTACGAGCCGCGTCATTTCCCGCATATGAATCTTGGCCGCGTGTACGAAGCCAAGGGAATGATCGCGCGCGCGATCGAGGAATTCGAGCAGGCACTGAAATTCGCGCCGGCCGATTCGACCTGCGCGGCGATGCTCCAGCGGCTGCGCGCGATGCTGAATTGATCCAGGAGGCCTGCGATGCTCAAGGTTGCCGACCGCGCGCCCGAGTTCACACTCCCAGCCCACGACGGCAGGACGATCTCAAGCGCCGATCTGCGCGGACGCAAGGTGCTCTTATGGTTTTATCCGGCCGCGAGCACTCCCGGATGCACCACTGAAGGACGCGGCTTTCGCGACCATCAGAGTTACTATGATGAAAACGAAATTCAAATCCTGGGCGTCAGCTTCGACCCTACCGAAGCCAATGCGGCGTTCGCGCGCAATAATGGATTCAAATTTCCGCTGCTGAGCGATTGCACCCGGAAAACCGCGCTCGCTTACTGCGCATGCGCCGATCTGAAATCGACAACGCCGGAACGGATGAGCTTTCTAATCGACGAAGACGGACGGATCGCTAAAATCTACGATCACGTCGATCCGCGTGACCATCCGGCGCGCGTACTCGCCGAGCTGCTGGACGTGTGATCGATCCCGGGCGATGCCTCTACTTCGATGCGTATCAAGGCTATCCTGGAGTCAACTACTCAGACTAGTGATAGCCATCTATAGCGACTGAGTATTCATGCTCTCCATAGATGAATACGCGATGCAGCGGAGCGTGTCCGTTCCGGTGGCATCGCGATGGCGTAATGGCAAAATCCCGACGTTGATTTCGATTCAAGCGGTCGCACGATCGAGCATTGCTCGCATGTGGCGATTTGAATCACTGTGGCCTGTCATTTGCTTCACAACCCTGCATGACCACGGATCGAGATACGTCCGATCCCGCGCACGAGCGCGTGACGGAGGTAGCGGGAGTGTTGCAGCTTGGCGATCTGGGCGTCGCCGCCGCGGATTTGGAACAATCGGATCGGGTGCCGCTGTCGCGACTGGCGCAAGGTTCAGAGCGAATCGGCGGGATGGTCGTGCGGTCGGCGCAGGTGCGCAAAGTCCTGAAAACGATAGCGCGGCTAAGCCCGTACAAGGCCAGCGTTCTTGTCTACGGAGAATCAGGTACCGGTAAAGAGCTCGTCGCCCGCGCGTTGCACACGCTCGGGCCAATACCGAACGGACCATTCGTTACCTTCAATTGCGCGAATCTGGTCGAGTCGCTCGCCGAGTCGCAGCTCTTCGGCCATGTGAAGGGCGCCTTCACCGATGCGCGCGAAGACTCGTTTGGTTATTTCCGGTCGGCGAATGGCGGCACGCTGTTTTTGGACGAGATCGGCGAATTGCCGCTCAAGCTTCAGCCCAAGTTGTTGCGCGCGGTCGAGACTTGCGAGATCCAGCCGGTCGGATCGTCGCATACCCATAAAATAGATATTCGGCTGGTGGCGGCGACGAATCGGGATCTGCGCGCGATGGTCAAGGCGGGCCAGTTTCGTGACGATTTGTACTATCGCCTCAACACGGCGGCGATTTTCCTGCCGCCGCTACGCGAACGGCGCGAGGCGATTTCCGCCTTCATCGCGCATTTTATTGAACATTACAATCGGCTCTTCGGCAAGGAGGTGATGTTCGTGGATCGGCGGGCTTTGGAAAGCCTGCTGGCCTACGGATGGCCCGGCAATGTGCGCGAGCTCGCCCACGCAATCGAGAACGCGGTTATCCTGGCCGAGAGCGATTGCCTGATCGGCGAAGACCTGCCCGAACACATCCTCGAAATAGCCGGAGCCAGTATCGGCAACGAGACCGCCCAGTCGCATGCCGCGTCCGCGCCGCAGGTTTCGGGCGACTCACGCGCGACAAATTCAAATGGCGGCGCCGGTCCGCTACTTTTGGACGAAGTGATCAAGCGCACGCTGGTGCGCTCGCTCGAAGAGACCGACGGAAATCGCCGGCGCGCCGCGGATCTCCTCGGGGTGTCGCGTTCGACGCTTTACCGGATGCTTGCGCGCTACGGGATCGGCGAAAACGGCCACGCCGATCACAGGCCAGTCGAATCCGCGCCTGACGACGGCAAAAATTGCGGCGCGGATCACGACTGGGCCATGTAGCGGAGAACATTCAGCCGGCACTGATCGCGAGAGTTGGAAATTTATCCGCGAATCGCGCACAATTGCGCTTCGGATGCTCAACTCAAACGCCCTGATTACTTTCGCGGTTCTCTTCCTGCAGGTGGCGACGATTGCGTGCGCCGCACCGGCCGCTGCCGGCGCGAAAGACCTCAAGCCTCCAGCCGATCTGGTCAAGCTCGAGCGCGAGGTCTCGCTCAAGATCGCTCACGCCCGCGGCGAGGGGCCGACCGACCCGGGCAAGCGTCGTCAACTGAGCGACGCCGAGCAACTCGATGCCAAAGCCGAAAATGAAATTGGCGCCGGCGACTTTCGCGTTGCCGAGGACGATCTGGTGAAGGCCAATGCACTCGCGACCGAGCTGCTGCATTAGTGATCGGCCGCTTGCACCGGGATAATGCGGTTTTTTCGCCGCGTCCGCATTTGATACCGTTAGCCGAGAGACGATGATTGGTCCCGACCAAATCTGGGGCGAGGCGGTTCGCACGCTTGAAGGCGGCGCGACTTTCGCGCTCGCAACTGTAATCAATGTCCGCGGTTCCACTCCGCGCGAGATCGGCGCGAAGATGATCGTCCGCATCGACGGCCAGTTCGGCACGATCGGCGGCGGATGCGGCGAAGCCGAGGTCTTCCGCAAGGCGAGGATTCTGCTCGACGAAGGGCAGGGCGCCCGGCTGGCCGAAGTCGATCTCACCGGCGATTTCGATCAAAAGGAAATCGGAACCTGCGGCGGGATCATGGACGTCTTCGTCGATATCTGGAAACCCGAGTCAGATCTCGACACCGCCCGGCGCCTGTATGACGCCGCGGCGCACAGCCGGCCGGCCGCTCTGATCACTCTGGTCGATCCGGGAGCTGACGCCGCCGGAAAGATCGGCGCGCGCTCGGTGCTCGATCTTTCCGCGGGTAGCGCGTCGGCGCCGATCGGGATCACGCCGCGCGCGATGGCGCAGCTCGGAGTCCGCGCGGCCGACGGAACCGCGGTGCTGGTCGAGGTCAGCGAAAACGGCGGCGCGAATCCGGTTTCGCGGATCGAATCTTCCGGCGCCCCGCGTCTTTTTCTGGATCCGGTCTCGGGCGCGCAGCGTCTCGTGATCGCGGGCGCGGGCCATATCGCGCAGCCGCTGGCGGCTCTGGGCTCGATGCTCGGGTTCCACGTCACGGTTATCGACGACCGCGCCTCGTTCGCGAATCGGGAGCGGTTTCCTAACGCCGACGAGATTATCGTCCGCCCGTTCGGCCCCGCGGTCCAGGCGCTCAACCTCGATCGCCATTGCTACCTGGTTTCGGTCACGCGCGGCCATTCGTTCGACGAGGACGTAGTCCTGACCGCGCTGCGCAAAAGCCACGGCGCGTTTATCGGGATGATCGGATCGCGCCGCCGGGTCAAGGCGACGCTCGATCGAATCGGCGCGATGGGAGTATCCAAAGAGCTGATCGATCAAGTCCATGCGCCGCTCGGCATAGATATCGCGGCCGAGACGCCCGAGGAAATTGCCCTCTCGATTATCGGCGAGATCGTTCGCGAGCGCCGCGGCGGAGTGCGCGACGAAGCCAACCTGGGCGTGAAGGCCGGGCGCCTGCGGCCGCATCGCTGACGTGGCCGCCGATCGTATCGACGCGATTTTGCTTGCCGCCGGCGAGTCGCGCCGGATGGGATTCCCCAAACCTCTGCTCCACCTCGGGGGCGACACGTTCATCGCGCACACGCTGCGCCTGATACTTCCCGCCGTCGATCGCGTCGTGATCGTGCTCGGCGCGCACGCCGAAAGAATTCGCGCCGCGATTCCCGCCGCTTCGCGAATCTCGATCGTCGAGAATCCCGGCTACGCGCAAGGCCAGCTCTCGTCCCTGAAAATCGGTCTCGGCGCTTTTCCACCAGAAACCTGCGCCGCGATGGTGCATCTCGCGGACCATCCTCTTGTCACCGGCGCGACCTATCTCGCGATCGCCGAGAGCTATCGCCGCACGCGCGGACCGATCGTGATCGCGCGCAATGCCGGCCGCCGCGGTCATCCCGCGATTTTCGATCGCTCGATCTTCCCCGAGCTGCTCGCAGCTCCTCCGGGCGAGGGCGCGCGAGTGGTTGTAAACGCTATCCCCGCCAGGATCGTTTATAGCGACGTGGATGACCCGGGTGTCGCCCTCGATCTCGATACTCCAGAGGACCTCGCACGGGCCGGGCTGCCGCCGCCTCCGCCCCGATAGAGCCCTTGATCTCCTGCAATTCGGCGGACGCGGCAGCGGATGAGGCATAGCGAGGTTCGCGCCGTGTGTATTCCATCGCGTGGCGGTCATCGCGAGGAATCTCGTCTTTGGCGCCGGTGGAATGTTCGCGCCGTGCGCCTGCTGCCGGCGCAATTTTGCCTGAACTCTCCTTGGACAAGGAGCTGGAATTTATTGGTCCGTCGCGCGCCGCACCTAGAGCGCGTTCATGTCGCGCAGCGACTTCTCCGCCTGCTGCGCGACGCTCGGATTTTTCTTATCGGCGAGTGCCTGTTGCAGAAACTTGATTGCCTCATCTTTGTTGCCGGTCTGCGCGATAATCTGGCCAATCCTGAGCGCGGCGAAGGTGTTCTTCGGATCGACTTCGTACGCCTTGCGATAGTAAACCAACGCGTCGCCGGCGCGCGGCGGCGAAAACGACATGTACGCCTCGCCGATATTCAGATACGCGCTCGCCTGATTCGGATTGTACTTGACCAGCTTCTGATAGACCTTCACCACGTTGGCGAAATCGGAACGCGAATTGTAATAGAGCCCGAGATAGACGTATGAGTCCTCGAGTGTCGGATCGATATCGGTCGCCTGCCAGAGCAGCGCTATCGCCTGGTCGCTGTTGGTCATCTTGATCGCGGCATCGACCAGCGAACGCGCCTTGGCCGCGTTGGACGGCGACGGCTCCTGCGCGCGTGCGGCGGTGGGAAGCGCGATCACAATCGCGAGAATCGCAAGGGTAATGAAACGCCGGAAGCCGGAAGCTGATCGCATGGTAGGAGACGGAAGCATCAGATGCCTGTCAACGATGGTGCCATGAACCACGCGGGTTGCAAAGCCGCTTCCGGGCGGCCATTGATTATGCCGTGCCGGGCGCGTGAGCTGGCGGAAAAATAATTTCTTCGGGGATTGCGATGCGGGAGCGACGCTTCAAAGCCAACGGACTGGTTCTCAATTGCCTCGATTACGGCGGCGAGGGAAAGCCTCCGATGTTGTTCGTGCACGGCGGTTCCGCGCATGCGCATTGGTGGGATTTTGTCGCGCCCGCTTTTTGCGGCGATTTTCACGTCATGGCCATCGACCAGCGCGGCCACGGACATAGCCAGTGGCCCGACCATTGGGAGTACGGCTCGGAGCATTACCTGTCGGATCTCGAGCAGGTGATCGATTCGTGGGGTTTCGGCGCTCCGGTGCTGATCGGTCATTCGATGGGCGCGCACAATGTTCTTGTTTACGCGGCCCGCAACAGTGCCAAACTGCGCGCGATAGTTGCGATCGACGCGCCGCCCGACTACTCCGAACGCGCGATCGCTTTTTTGCGCACCTTCGCGGACAAGCCGCCGCGGCGTTTCGATTCGCTCGAACAAGCGGTAAAAAATTTCAAGGTTCTGCCGCGCGAGACGCTGGCGCGGCCCGAGCTTCTGGAGCACATCGCGCGCCACACTTACAAACAGCTTCCCGACGGCGCATGGACTCACAAGCTCGACCGCCGCACACTTATCCGTGAACCGCTCGAGGTCTGGGATTCGCTCGGGCAAATCCTGTGCCCCGCGTTGATCATCAAGGTGACCAATAGTCCCGTGCTGAGCGTCGAGATGGCCGAGAAGATGGTCGCGATGCTGCCCAATGGGCGACTCGCGCAAATTCCCGATTCCTATCATCACGTGATGTTCGATAATCCGCGCGCGTTGATCGAGGCGCTCAAGAGTTTTGCCGCGGAACTCGCATGAGTAGCACCGAGCCGCACAGTCATATCTTCGACGCCAAGCCGCGCCTGCATTACCTCGAATGGAATCCCGCCGGCCGCACCACGATGATTCTGCTTCACGGAAATTCCGCGAACGCGTGGTGGTGGGCGCCGGTCGCGAGCCTGATGCCGCCCGGCGTGCGCATACTCGCGCTCGATCAGCGTGGGCATGGCGATAGCGAATGGGTTCGTCCGGCCGCGTATTCGCCGATCGACTACGCGCGCGATATCGCGGCGTTCGCCAGGCACGTTTCCCATCCGGGCGAAAAGCCTGTAGTCGTCGGCCACAGCATGGGCGGAATCGGCGCGCTCGCGTTCGCGCGGCATCATGGAGAACTCGCGCGCGCGGTCGTGGCAATCGACGCGGCCCTCACCTCGAGCAAGGGCCGCGATCGTTATCTCAGGCGGTTGAAGGCGCTGCCGGTAGTGACCTATCCGGACCTCGAAACGGCGCAGGCGCGCTTTCGCCTGATGCCGGATGACGGCGCAATCGCGCCGGAGTCTTTGCTTGGGATTGCGCACAAGAGCCTCGCGCGGACTGACGACGGCCGCTGGACCCTAAAATTCGATCGCGAGAGTTTTTTCGGCAGCGACGGAATCGACGTGATCGAAACGATCAAGGCGATCACAATTCCGACGCTGCTGGTTCGCGCCGCGTTGAGCAAGATCATGACCGCCGACGCTGCCGCCGCGGCGCGCGACTCCAATCCCCGGGTGAAGCTGGTCGAAATTCCCGCGGCGCATCATCATGTGATCCTCGAAAATCCCGCCGCCGTCGCAAGCATCCTGACGGAGTACCTCGAGCAACTGCCGTTAGAGCCGTCGCGATATGATGCGAAATGATGATCGACGCGCGCGAGAGTGTGCCTCGGCGCAAAGCGTGTAATTCCAAACGCCAGCAAAATATATCAGTAGGATGGGCGTCCCGCCCGTCGTCGATGCGCGGGCCGCAAG
>JBOHWH010000171.1:0-30777 GCA_050736695.1 Binataceae bacterium (SeqCode)
GCGAGTGTTCTGAGACATCCGACCTAACCCCCGACCCCTTCCCGCACGGGAAGGGGAATTTGAGGTCCGAGTAACAGAGTGTGGGCAGGATTGTCTTGGCGCTTGTCTGCGCATCGGCCCGCCGAAGCAGCGGAAAATGTCGGACTCGGATCTGTCTCGCGATGATTCTCACAGCCCAATTTTACCGGCGGCGGCGACTCTCTGGCTCCCCTTCCCGTGCGGGAAGGGGTCGGGGGTTAGGTCGATTTTTTTTCGTACGGCTGGCAATCGCACGCTCGGCTATCCATGCGGTCACGACGTCGAGATCGCCAAGAATGACCTCGTTCGGAATGCGGAGAACCTCAACGCCTAGCGCCAGCAGCGCAGCGTCACGCTGCGCGTCGCGTACGGAGCGGAGCGCGTGAGAGGCGCCGTCAAGTTCGACCGTGAGCCGGGCAGCTTCGCAATAGAAATCGACGATGAAGTTGCCGACGACCTGCTGGCGGCGAAAATGAAGTCCTGCTATTTTGCTGCCGCGCAGTGCGAACCACAGTCGTTTCTCGACCGGCGTCATCCGGCGGCGCAGCGATTTGGCGAAGGCGAGCTTTCGGGCGGTGACGGACTGGTTACGGACGATCGGCGCTCGAATCCGTATTTCAGACAATCGACCGAACCCCTAACCCCTTCCCGCACGGGAAGGGGAACCAGAACGCCAAGGCTTCAGCGTTCGTTTTGCCTTCAATCGAGAGGCCCGCGCGATCGGGGTATCAAGCATCGCGTCGTACTCGGTATAGGCCGCACTTCGTGGATACGGGCACGCGCCGCGTAGGTGCTTCCGGTCACAGATGTGATCGGCGTGAGGCATCGCGCCTGGTTCGAAGAGAGCTCTGATAATCGGCAAGGCTTCGGTTTGCCGCATCACCTCAATCTTTCCAGAGATTGTTGGCGGCGTATTTCAGGACTACGTCCACGCAGGATTCGCAGTAGCCGTTTTCCAGAAGATTTTGCACCATCGCGCTGTACTTCTCGCCTTGTTCCTCGTCGCGGGTGCGGGCCTTGGTGATGATGCGCGAGATGTCGCGGACCGAGGTCATCAGCTTTTTCTCGATTGCTTCCTTCAGCGGTTCGTAGCTCTTGTAGCTGACCTTCTCGCCGCGGCGCGAGGTTGCCCACAGGTAGGCGATTACTTCCTGGCGGAAGCCGTCGGCGGCCGATCCGATAATCGCGATTTGCTCTTCGATCGATTTGAGGAAGCCTTCATCCGGCGACAGCTCTTCTTTGGTGTTGCGATCGCGGACCTTGGTCTTGTTGACGTAGGCTTCGGCGTGATCGAGATAATTCTGGAACAGCGATTCGGCCTGTTCCTGATAGGAGTAAACGAACGCGCGCGTGATCTCTTTTTCCAGCAGTTCCAGATATTCCTTGTGCAGAGTGTCCTGCAGCAATTCCAGATACTGCTTGCGCGTGTCGTCGGGCAGATCGGCTTCCTTGGTCATTGCGATCAGCGATTCGCGCACGTTGATCGGATTGATACAGTTGCCGCTGACGTTGTCCGAGAGCGCGTTATCGAGCGCCTTCATGATGAAGCGCGTCGAGATTCCGTTCATGCCTTCGCGCTTGGTGTCTTCCTTCAGCTCCTGCACGTCGATCTTTTTGGTGCGGCCCTTCTCGACCACTTCTTCGCCGTTGTAAAGCCGAAGCTTGGTCATCAGATCGCACTTCGAGGTCGGCTCCAGCCGCGACAGAATTGCGAACATCGAGGCGAGCTCGAGCGTGTGCGGCGCAACGTGCGCGCGGAAGTCGGAGTTGCGGATGATCTTCAGGTAGATTTTCACCTCTTCCGACAGGCGTAGATTGTACGGCACCTTGACCACGACGATTCGGTCAAGGATCGCCTCGTTGGTGTGGTCAGCCTTGAACTTCTGCCATTCGGCTTCGTTCGAATGCGCGACGATCGTCGTATCGACATAGACCATCCCGTGGCGGCCCGGCGCCGGGATGACCTTTTCCTGCGTCGCGGTGATCATCGCGTGCAGGTATTCGGTTTCGTTCTTGAAAACCTCGATAAATTCGACCACGCCGCGATTGCCGACGTTGAGCGCGCCGTTGAGTTCGAGTACGCGCGGGTCGCCTTCGGAATACTGATCGAGCTTCGAGATATCCTCGCTGCCGATCAGGACCGAGGTGTCCTGATTGTTCGGATCGACCGGCGGAACCACGCCGACGCCGACACGGTTGCGCTTGGAGAAGCTCTTGGTCTCGATCGGGAATTCTTCGTAGCGCTGATTGAACTCGACTTTCAGCCGGTACCGGCAGACGGGGCACAGATCGCCTTCGATATGCACGCCCAGCATCTTCTCGAATTCGCGCCGCAGATGGCGCGGGATCAGATGCAGCGGCTCCTCGTGCATCGGGCATCCCTCAATACTGTAAATCGTGCCCAGCTGCTCGAGTCCGCGTTGCAGGCGCTCGACCAGCGAGGATTTGCCCGATCCGACCGGACCCATCAGGTACAGCACCTGACGCGATTCTTCGCCCTTGAGCGAGGCGGAATGGAAATAGCGTACGATTTGCGAAATCGTGCGCTCGATCCCAAAAAACTCTTCCGAAAAGAATCCGAACACTTTCACCGGCTCGTCTTTGTAGAGCCGCTTGGTGCGCGGGTCATCGCTCTCCTGGATCCCGTGCGCGCCCGAGGCCATGATCATGTCGTAGATGCGCGCGTGGGAAAGCTTGGTTAGCGTCGGATCCGCTTTGATCAGTTCCAGATATCCGAGCAGCGTTCCGCTCCACTTTTCAGATTCGCGGGCGGCACGGTCTTCTTTGATTACGCGTTCGAAGCGATTACGTTCAGCCATCAGCCAACTCCTCGAGTTACGGACGTTTGGAGGAAGAGTGACAGGCGGCGGTCAGACAGAGAGGCTGTGCTATTTTTCAAGCTCAGCATGATGCTCAGTATAACGGACCCTGCGGGCTTCAACAAGTAAGGTCCAAACGGTGAAGCCAGATGGACGACAACAGCCCTTCGACGGACGAGCAAGCAGTAAGGAAACTTGACCAATCGTGGAACCAAGTTTATTTGCGCAATGATCGTTCCGCGTTCGCTCAAATCTTGGCCGACGACTTTCGCGCGAATTTTTCCGACGGTCGAACGGGTGGTGGCAAAGCCGACATGATGCGACCGACACCCGAGGGAGCCCAAGTGGCTTTCACCGAAGCAGGCATGCAGATATTCACCCCCCGCGGCGGTGACGTGGGGCCGCGTCCGCATTCAGCATGCGGATCGCACGGTGGATCAGCGTTATGTTCGCGTCTATTCGAAGCGTGAAACAGGCTGGCAGGCGGTATTCGTCATCGTTTTTCCGGTTTGAATCCGCCTTTACTCATCCCGGCCGCTGCGTCCCCCCAAGTCGTTTTTAAGCATCGCGGCGAGGCCAGCCATCACCGCCAGCAGCCGGAGCGGAACGTGGACTGCCAGGATCACGAGGAACACCGGCGAATCGGACCCGGTCTCAATTCCGGCGATGACGCGCGTCATTTCGCCTCGCGATCAGCACCCGGGTTTTCGCGCGCGGATGAAGGCGCTCGCAAACTTTCCGTCGACCAGGGCGGCAACCCGCTCCGCGTCTGGCCCGAAACTCGACAGAAGATCTTTCGCCTGCGCCGCCGTATAGATCCTCGTCAGTTCAATCTCGGCCCCGGCGAACCCTGCTCGCGTCAATTTCGCTTCGTATTCCCGCTCCTCGAGCGCTCCGGCGATGCATCCCGCCCACAGTTCCACTTTGCGCCGAATCTCGGTTGGAATCTCGCCTCGAACCACGATGTCCGAGACAGCGACGCGTCCACCCGGTTTCAATACGCGAAATGCCTCTCTCAGAACGCGATCCTTGTTGGCCGACAGGTTGATGACACAGTTCGATATGATGACGTCTACGGAACTATCAGGAAGCGGAATGCTTTCAATTTCACCTTTGAGGAACTCGGCATTTTTGACGCCTGCTTTACGCTGGTTGTCCCGCGCCAACTCGAGCATCTCCTCGGTCATGTCCAAACCGTAGGCTTTGCCGGTCGGCCCGACCCGCCGTGCCGACAGAAGCACGTCGATTCCGCCGCCTGAGCCGAGATCCAACACGGTCTCGCCCGTTTTCAGCTCTGCGAGCGCGGTCGGATTCCCGCATCCAAGCGAAGCCGCAATCGCCTCCGCGGGAAGCTCAGCAGTTTCGCCTTGCCCGTAGAGGTTCGAGGTAATTGCATCGTACGAGCGCTCGGATGATCCGCAGCATGCCGCGCCCTTGGCGTCACGAACCTTAAGCGCTTCCCGGGCATATCGCTCGCGCACTTCCTGTTTGATTGCACTCTCATCCATGTCTTTCTCTCCCTTCAACAAGTGGATCCGTGCGATGTAGCGAAGTTTCATCGTCCTTTGGGTTTGCCCCGGCTCGCGCCGCGCGAACGCGGCGACCGGGATCCGGGTTCGCCCGATCGATTCAGTCCGTTCCGCGCCTCCCAAAGTCTGCTGTGCAAATCAGTGCAGCAATCCTCAGTCAAAAAACGAATCAGCCGCGCGGTTCGATCCCAGTTCACCGCGTAGTACATGAAGCGGCTGGATCGCTTCGCCGACAGAAGGCCCGAACGCGTAAGAGTGTCGAGGTGATGGGAGAGTGTGGAGCCCGGCATCGGCACTCGCCGCTTGATATCGTCAACACAGCGGCCTTGCGGTCCGGCCCGCACCAGCAGGCGAAAAATTTCGAGCCGGCCACGCTGCCCGAGAGCGCTGAACTGATCGACAAAATCACTCGTCACGATGTTTCTAGTATCATCGAAATATCGAGAATGCAAGTCCAGCGCCGGCTGGGTAGTGTCTCAGTTTCAATTATAGGCCGTTATGGTAGCCTGAACAGCTACGGGAGAGATTGAAGACGCTAATGGGTAAGAGAAATTATCTTATTGAGGGCGTTTCCGGCGCCGGCAAAACGGCGGTCTGCACAGAATTGCAGCGGCGCGGCTACCAGGCCATTCATGGTGACCGGGAATTGGTGTATCGAGGCGATCCAGAAACGGGTCTACCAACGGCTCCGGAAACGGATGCACCGACGGCTACATGGATGTCCGAGCACCAGATTTGGGATGTAGAGAAAGTACAAGCCTTCGTCGCCAACCAGAAGGAGGCGGTCACCTTTTTCTGCGGTGGCTCGAGGAATTTTTCTAAATTCATCGACTTATTTGACGACGTGTTTGTCCTGGAGGTCGACCTGGACACCATGAACCGGCGGATTGATGAGCGAGTGACACTGGACCCAACTGACTTCGGCGGAAAACCAGAGGAACGGGAACTCGCTGTGCGCTTGCATCAAACGAAAGGAGACATACCTAGCAGTGGCATCGTAATAGATGCAACACAGCCGCTTGTCAGCGTCGTGGACGAAATCCTTAACCATACCCGAATACAGAAAGTTAAAAATTCAAACTGAGGCACTACCGCTGGCTGGGATCCTCTTGATCAGCGCAGCAGCGTCTGGGGCACAGGCACTTTATCGGCCAGCACCATCCGCCCGCGATCGTTGTTGACCCGCGCGGCGAAGACCTGGTCGTCGTGAGCGAACGAGACCCAGGAGCGATCGGCGACGGCGCGGCCGAGGTAGAGCGACTTTTGTTCCATCGTGGTCAGCGCGTCGAGGTCGTAGGCCTGATTCCATGGGCCGCGCAGATGCGACCGGGTGGGCACGATATCCGCCAGATGCGCGAATGAGGCGGCGGCGTCGGTGACGACGCATACCTGATGGTCGCGGGTATGGCCGCCGGTGGGGACGGCGGTTACTCCAGCGACGATCTCGGTTGCGCCGCCGATCGCTTCGAGCTGCGAACGATTGGGCGCGAGGATTTCCTGCGCGTGACGATAGGCGGCGCGCAGCCGTTCATTGCGCGGCGTGCGCGCGATCTCGAGCTCGCCCTGTTGCACGAAAATCCGCGCGCGCGGAAAGGCCGCCTCGAGCACGCCCGACGCGCGCCGCCGTACCAGGCCGCCAGCGTGGTCGAAATGCAGATGCGAGCAGATGACCGCCGTGATATCGCCCAATTCCATCCCGAGCGCGCGCAGATGATCGGGCAGCCATCCGTCGCCATGGTCAAAGATCTTTCGTTCGACGTCGGAGAGACGGTTCCCGATTCCGCAATCGACCAGGATCGCGTCTGAGCCGCGCATGATGAGCGGACAGGTCAGGTTCAGCCGGATGCGATTTTGCTCGTCGGGCCGATGGTCTCGCTGCCACAACTCGCGCGGCACCACGCCGAACATGCATCCGCCGTCGTTGCGCCACAGGCCGTCGGTAAGGAAGGCGACGGTGAACGATCCGATCTCAATTTTCGGCGGCGTGCTCAATCGACCACTCTCCTGAATTCGTCGCTGTGCATGGCTTCGCACCACGGACTTCCGTACATGTGGCCGACTTCGTCGTCCTGACAACGCATCGTGTCGCCGGTCACGCGGCACGAAAGCGAATGAGTCTCGTCGATCGCGTTGTTCGCCGACAGAAATGGAATTCCGCCGGGGCTGTCCGAATGATGCAGCAGAAAGCGCATCCGCATCGAGTCCACTCCGTCGGTGGATACCAGCTCGACGCGCGACCATTGGTCGGCCTGGTTTCCATACATGCCCGGCTTGAGGCGCAGCGAAGAGAACGTAGGCTCGAAATCTCCGCTGGCCGTGCGCTGATAACAGAATCGGCCCGAGTCCTGCGTATAAACGCATCCCTCGCGGGCGCCCGGCAGCAGGCGAACTGGGCTTGCCTGCCGATCGCTGACGAGCTCCCAGCATCCTTTGAACACGCCCGGCAGCTTGAGTTCGCCGCCCTGATTCGGCATGGGCTTGGCGGCGGCCTGGACGCCGGGATCGATCTGAATCTGATTTTCAAGGGCGAGGTTTGGAGCGTTCAGAAATTTGCGCGCTTTGGTCCCGGCGTCCTGCTTGCCGAACTCGGTCGCCACTTTTCCCGACAGCATCAGATAGGCAGGGGCGCCCGAAGCGTCGCGATAAACTTGCGCGGTGACGAAGGGCAGGCGATGCGATTGCAGGTAGCTGGTGGCGCCGCGCGAGCGCGCGCTATCGAGCATCGAGCGGGCGGGAAGCGTAAGCGCGCTCGACGCCGGCGGCGCCTGCCGCGGGATACTCAACTCGTTTCCATTCACCGGCGGCGGTTGCCCGGTTGGCTTGACGGTTGCGATGGGCGGGGCGGACTGCATCGGCGGAACTTGCACTCCGGACATTGGATTTGCGGCAAGCACGTTCGCGGCTGGTGATGACGCCGCGGCAGGTGCCGAGGGTTCCGATTTTGCCGCGACCATTGGGGACTGTGCCAGATCGGCAGGAACCGATTGCGCGCGGATTTGCGTGAACACGATCGCGCCGAGTGCTCCGGCCGCGAAGAGCACGATCAAAATCGCCGCTGCGCGGAGCAATCCGCGGAGTCCGATCTTGCCGGCGTCGTTTTTCATCTCACGATCCCATCAGCCACAGTCCGCAGACCAAAGCGAGCGCTCCCATCGCCGCGATCGCGCCGTGCCATCTGACGGTCCGCGCCGTCGCGACGGGAATCGCCGCTGTGCGGCTCTTGTCCGCAACCGCGCGAAGCGTCGCGGTGATCGCAAACGCGCGGCCCATCGCGAGCGCCATCCCGATGAAGAGCAGGACTTTCACCGCCAGGACGATTCCGAATTGCGCCGAGAAATTGAAATTGCGCACTACGCCCGCAAAGGCCAGATTGATTCCGCCGGTCACCAGCACGACGGCTGCCGCCGCGAGATTGAAGCCGTCGATTTTGGGTGCGGCGCGCAGCGCGAAGTTTACCTGCTCTTCGCTGCCCGCCGCGATTGCCAACCCCGCGACGACGAAACATACGCATGCCGTGACCCAAGCGCCGCCCGCGAGCGCGTGAATCCAGAGAATAGTGTTTTGCAGTTCCATCGCGGGGCCGTGGGGTTGGTCGTCCAAGTCTAGCGCGCCCGGCAAGCGCGCAGAACCGCCGCATCAACGCGCAAAAAATTGCGCACAAAGCCGGGCGCGTCCAGCCGCGCTTCTACAATCAAAGGTGCGCATGTTCCGGCGCTTGGCGCACGGGACCGGTTTGAGCTAACAAGCATCAAGACTGAATGCCCGCAATGGAGATGACCGCGCGGCGAACTGAACGCGCGGCCGGGAGATGTCTCATGCTGAATCCGTATATCGATGCCGCTGAACTGCGCGAATTGATTTTCAAAAAAGAAATCAAGTTGCGCGAAGTCGCCGAGTTCTTCATCGCGCGCGCGCAGAAACTCAACCCCAAGGTTGGAGCGTTCATGACGATCACGCCGGAGCGCGCGCTGGCCGACGCCGACCGGCTGGAAAAAATCCCCGAAGCCGATCGCCGCCGATGCCTGATGTTCGGGATCCCGTATTCGATCAAAGACTTGAACGCGACCAAGGACATTCGCACCTCGATGGGCTCGAAGAATTTCGAGAACTTCCAGCCGCCCTTCGATGACGAAATAGTAGTGAAGATGCGCAATCACGGCGGGATCCTGCTCGGCAAGACCGCCACTCCGGAATTTGGCGCGCGTCCCACCACCGAAGGCGGACTATGCCCGCCGGCGCGAAATCCGTGGAACCTCGAGCATACCGCGGGCGGCTCCAGCGGCGGCGCAGGTAGCGCGTTGGCTGCAGGGCTTGGTCCTTTGGCGCAGGGTAGCGATGGAGGCGGCTCGATTCGCATTCCATCTGCCTGCTGCGGCGTGGTGGGGCTAAAGCCGGCGCGCGGACGCGTCACCCTGGCGCCCCAGGCCGGAGAGGTATGGGCAGGCTTCGCGACCTTCGGCCCGATGGCGCGTACGGTGGGCGACGTTGCGATGTTCATGGATGTGATGGCGGGTCACGTCGAAGGCGATCCTTACTGGGCGCCAGATCCGGTCGCGTCGTTTCGCGCCGCGGTCGATATTGCGCCGCGAAATTTGAAAATTGCGATACTCCCGCGCAGCGCGATCACGCGCGGCGATCCCGAATCCGAAGCCGCCACCCAGGCGGCTGCGAAAGTACTCGAGGAGATGGGGCATCATGTCGAGCCGACCAAGATCGATCCCGGTGCGATTCTCCGCGACGTATGCATGAAGCTTATCGCGGCGGGCGTTGGATCGGTCCCGGTTCCGAAGCCCGAGCTGATGGATCCGGTGGTGCGCGAACTATGGGAGACCGGCAGGAAGATCAGCGCCGCCGAGTACATCGCCGCCGTGGCGCAGATGCACAATCTCTCGCGCGAGATCGTGCAGGCACTCGGAGGGTACGACGTGGTCATCTCGCCGACGCTGGGGCGTCCCGCGGTAAAGCTCGGCACGCTGCCGTCGCGTCCGGACAAATACCTCGAGGAGCTGCCGGAATGGATTCCGTACACCTTCGCGTTCAACGCGACCGGTCAGCCGGGCCTCTCGGTGCCCAACGGATTCAACCGGGCCGGGCTGCCGATCGGACTGCAAATCATCGGGCGGCCTGCCGATGAAGTCACGATTATAGGGCTCGCGCGTCAGTTCGAGCAGGCCCGTCCGTGGAAGGACAAGCATCCGAAGCTCGATTGAACAGTTGCGCGCGATCGCAATGATCACCCGGTCCGAAGTAGAGGAAGCAGAAATGATCAATCCATATATCGAGGCATGGGACCTGCGCCAGCTCGTACTCAAAAAGGAGATCCGCCCGCGCGAAGTCGCCGATTTTTTTCTGGCGCGGATCGAAAAGCTCAATCCGAAACTCGGCGCGTTTATGACAGTCACAGCTGAACACGCGCACGCCGACGCCGCGAAGCTCGAGCAAGCCTCGGCGTCCGCCGCGGCCGCGCTGCCGCTTTACGGCGTCGCGTACTCGCTCAAGGATCTGTTGTGGACCAAAGATATCCGGACCACGTTCGGCTCAAAGAATTACGAGAACTGGCACGCGCCCGCCGACTCGGACCTGGCGGTCCGCTTGCGCAACTCCGGCGGAATTCTGCTCGGCAAGACCACGACGCCGGAATTTGGCGCGCGTCCCACCACCGAAGGCGGACTGTGCCCGCCGGCGCGCAATCCGTGGAATCTCGAACATACCGCCGGAGGATCAAGCGGCGGAGCGGGCGCCGCGGTTGCGGCGGGGCTGAACCCCGTGGCGCAGGGCAGCGACGGCGGCGGCTCGATTCGTATCCCGTCGTCGTGCTGCGGAATCGTCGGAATCAAACCCTCGCGTGGGCGGATTACTTCAGCACCCACGGCCGGCGAAGGATGGGGCGGATTTTCGACCACCGGTCCGATGGCGCGAACGGTGCGCGACGCGGTGATGATGCTCGACGCGATGGCGGGGCATGCGCATGGAGATCCCTACGCCGCGTGGCCCAATGCGCGGTCGTTTCTCGACTCGATCGCGGCGCGGCCGAAGAAACTCAAGCTCGCGATGATCTCCGAGACCGCGCTCGGTCCGGTCGATCCTGCAACCCTGGCCGCGTTCGAGCAGGCTTGCGAGGCGTTCACCGCGATGGGCCATCGCGTCGAGCCGATCAACCTCGACCCGGGCAAGCTGCTCATCGATCACGTGCGGATGGTCGTGATGGCGGGAGTTGGATCGAACCGGATTGAAAATCCCGAGCTGATGGATCCGCTGGTGCGCAGCACCTGGGAATACGGCGGAAAGATTCTTGCCGCCGATTACATCCGCTCGCTCGCGCAGGTGCATAACACTGCGCGCGAGATCGTGCAGCACCTGATGCCGTATGATGCGCTCCTCACGCCGACGATCACGCGGCCCGCGGTCAAGCTCGGAACCCTCGCGACCAAAATCGAAACGGCAGGCGAGGAGATTTATGGATGGACCGCGTTTGTGTTTCCGTTCAACGCGACCGGCCAGCCCGCAATCACACTGCCGAATGGTTTCAACAAGGAAGGCTTGCCGATCGGCGTGCAAATCGTCGGACGGCCTTACGATGAGGCCGGAGTGATCGCGCTTGGCGCCGCATTCGAGGAAGCGCGCCCCTGGAAGGGCAGGCATCCGGCAATGTAACGGCGCATGGCTGACTCAAGCTGCGTGCGGACGGGCTGCTGATGCGGCTGACGAGATTTCCTTCGGCCCCCGCTCAGGACAGGCTCTCGCGGCCGGTGCCGCACAAAGTTAAATCCTCGACGCGATTTTGGTCGTCAGCTCGCGCTCGGAATGACACAAAAAAGAGACGCTAAACTGTCATTCCGAGCGAGTAAACTTCTAACTCCGGCGGCGGCGCAGCAAGCGGCGATGCGTACCTGGCGAGGAATCTCGGCCCGTTGCGCTGGCAGACCCGCGGAACGGGGGACGGCCGTTCCAACGCGGTCTGCTTGACGCGCTTGGCTAGAAGAACCAGCCGGATTCGGAGGAGGGGCCGAAGATAGCGCCTACGAAGTGTTCCAGTTCGAGGTTGAACTTCACGATCACGTGATCGGAGCCTCCGGTCAGACCGAATCCGGGGCCGACGTTGTACTCGATTCCGTGCGGCAACTCGCCCCACAGGACCGGGAATATGTAGTGCTGTTGCTGCGTCAGCGGATCGTTGTCATCGATGTTTCCGGTCGCGCCGTAAAATTCAACCCCGGGCGAGAAATAGCGTTTCCATCGATAGTAAACCGCGTTCGCGTACCCGAACTCGAAACCCTTGTTTCTGTTCGGGCCGGTGAAGATCGGTTTTTCGAACTGCGCATTGACGATGAAAGAGAAACTTCCAATATCTTTCTCAAAGATAGCGCGCAACTCCAGCTCCAGCGGAGAGTCGTCGAACCGCGGCGTGCGATGCCACTCCAGCTCGGTGTACCACCCGATATCGATCGGCAGCACATCGGGATCGAAGAGCCTTCCGCGCAGGCGGTATTTTGATCCGGCGTATTGATATCCGCCTCCGCTGGGCAGCGCGAGGTTAAGATAGGCCGCCGCTTCAATCCGGTCTGTCAATCCATAAGTCAGTTCATATTGATTGTACCACATGTCCTGACTCTTGTAGGTTCCGGCCGCGGTGCCATTGTCTCCCGTGCTGTGGCCATTGGCTATTACTGCGTTGTCGGTTTCCAGCTCGACTACGCCGCGGCTTTCGGTCGCATAGGGATACACTTCGAATTCCCACGGATCGACCTGCGCACTGGCTATGTGTGAAATGCCGAATACGCATATCGTTATAACTACTGAGGTGATAACCAGACGGAATACCGGCTGCATAATGACTACTGTCCCTCTGCGCGGCTAAGCCCGCTGTCGATCCACTTGATGAGAACGGCCCGGTCGGCGGCGCTAAGGCCCGCTCCCGGATGGCCGATCCGGTACTCCCACGGTGGCATCGATTCGGTCTCCAGCGCGCGCCGCATCCACTGGAGCTTGTGCCGCCTTGTCCGCGCGTTGTAGGCGCCCCACTCGGAGAAATTAACCTGCCGCCGCCCGTACTCGACGTCGCGAATCGCCAGCCACGAAATCGGCGCGACGCGCGCGTACGCGGGCCATCGCGTTTGGTTCGAATGGCAGTCGGCGCAGGAGCGGCCGAGAATCGCGCTTACTTCAGGCGGTGCGGAGAGTGGGGCGGTCACGGGAGGATTGGTGCGATGAGCAGGCAGGAATTGAATCGCGCCGAACGCGAGCACAATCAGGCCGGTTCCGAGAAGTAAGAACCTGGAACGCATCGCTAGTCTCGAGTTGTGAATCCGCCAGCCGCGGGTCACTTGGCGACGATCGAGCCTTGGGGAACGTCCTGATGAAAATCGTCGTAGAAGTCGTAGCTGCCGGGGCTGAGGGCAGGCAGATGAACCGTGATTGTTTCTCCGGGCGTCATCGCGACTTCGCGGTTGAGCTTGAAACTCTCGAACTCGATCGTCTCGTTGCTCGCGTTTATGACCTTAATCACCAGCGCTTGCGATGCCGGGACCGTCAGGTTCTGCGGGGTGAAATGGTGATCCTTGAACTGGAGTTCCAGTGGCGCGGCGGTGTCGCCGGCGGCTGTCATAGCCGTCGATGCGGTGAAGAGCAGGGCTGCGGCGATGGAGGCTAAGAGCAGGTGGCGCACGGTATAGGCCTTCGGTTTGAGATTGAGAATGATTATCAATATCGCAAGCCGCGCGCACATTGTCAACCGCCTCGCCTTGCGCCAAAGGCCCCATTTCCCGATTACCCGATCGTGGTTTGCGGTCTTCGCGATCTATTCGAGCGCGCACACAGGGGTCACGTTCATGAAGCGGATGGTGTGATCCAAATCGACAATTCCGGCGTCCGAGCCGAGTCCCTGCGCGACTATCGCGGCCGCCGCGTTGGCGAGCCGCATGCATTCGCGCGGGGTCCATCCGAGAATCATCGCGCGGATGAACCCCGCACAGTAGGCGTCGCCGCATCCTGACGTATCGACGACGGTGATCCGATGCGCGGGCATGCGAATCGTTTCGCGCGGCGTCATCATCAGGCTGCCGTCGCCGCCCATCGTCAGGACCACGCCGCGCGCTCCGCGCTCGAGCAGAATTGCAGCGGCGTCGGCGGCACTTCGCGCGCCGGTCAGATGGCAACCCTGGTCGGCGTTGGGCATGAACCAATCGACCAGCGGCAGGCAGGGTGCGAGGGCTTCCAGCGTCTTGGGCGAGCCCTCGCTCAGCATATCCATGCTCGTCGATGCGCCTGCTGCTTTGGCGCGGCGCAGAATCTCCGCGCCGCCGCCGCGTCCGAGCCCGCGCATCACGTCGTTGCCGCCCATGTGCAGATGCGCCGCGGCTTCGATGATCTCCCACGGCACGTCGTCCATCGTGAAAAATGGGTTTGCGCCGATCGCGTGCAACGCGGGGCGGTCGCCGTTGGGACGAATCGGCAGGATGCTCGCGGAAGTCTGCACGCCCGGCTTGCGCGCGATGTAGCTGGTGTCGATTCCGAAGCGGGCGAGCGCGCGGACGAGAACCTCGCCCAGCATGTCTTCGCCGATCGCGCCGACTGACACGACGCTGAGGCCGAGCTTTGCGAGTCCGACCGCGGTGCCGGCGGCGGAGCCCGCGGGCGCAAGGCGAATTTCGTCGAGGATCGCGCCGCCCTGTCCGTCGGGAATGTGAGTGACCGGGCGACCCAGGATATCGAGCACGTGCGCGCCCAGCGCCACGACCCGCGCAGTCATCGCGCTGGAGCAGCGCTAGCGCGCTTGCGTGCGATCTCGCGATCCTGGCGCGCGACGGCGACGGTGTGGAGCTGCGCGGCGATTTCTTCGGGCAGCGTGGTGACCGGCTTGCCGGTTGCGAGCGCCTTTACATAGATCGCCGCGGTCTTTTCGAGCAGCTCGACGAAGGTGAAAGTCTTTTCGAGGTCGGGGCCGACGCATAGGGCGCCGTGATTCTGCATGATGTAGCAGTGGCATCGGTTGGCGAACGCGCGGGTCACGTTGTCGTGCAGCTCGCGCGATCCCGACAGCGCGTAGGGGATCAAATCAACGCGGCGCCCGATCGCGAGTGTGACCTCGTCGAACAGCGCCGGTATCGGCAGGTCGATAATGCTGCACACGCTCGCGCCCGACTGATGCGTATGGATGACGGCGTTTACGTCGGCGCGCGCGCGGTAGGCGGCGACGTGCATCGGCGCCTCGATCGAGGGCTTGCGCTCGCCTTCGATCCGGCCGAGTGCGAAATCGACGATGCAGATGTCGCCCTCGGTCATCACGTCGTAGCGCAATCGCGTCGGAGTGACCGCGATCGCCTCGGCGCCTTCGATCAGCATCGAGACGTTTCCGGCGCTGCCCGAATGCGAGCCGAAGTAACCCTGCGCGGACAGCCGCTTGCTCATCGCGAGGACGCGCTGTTTATAGAGATCGTATGAACCCATCGTGCGGTTCGGGCGCACGCCGCAAATGAATCGCGCGCGCTTCCAAATCCAATCTTTCAGGGGGCAGCCGTGCTCGTCAACTGACCGGAACATCGTGAAGTCGCTATGAACGGCCGGCGATTTGAGGGCGCGGAGCGCGTCGAAGCACGAGCCGGTCAGTTCGCGCACAGTGGCGCCCAGCGGACGCTCGAGTATGAAATCGCGCGATCTCCGATCGGAAGACTCGATGTTCCGGTCGGTGAGCGCTATTGCGGGCTGGTGCGGCGATCGCCGTCGTCGAGCGCGAGCTGAATCGGAATGCCGCTTAATGCTGACCGTCGCGTTTGAACGGGCGGTCGCCGGGGTGACGCTCGAATTTCTGTTGGTGCGCATGGAAGCGATGGCGGACTTCGGTGCGCTGTTCGGGAGTCATCGCCTGCCAGCGCTTGTAGTTGTTCATCACGTGGGCGCGCTGCGCGGGCGGTAGCTGCTGAAAATGATGGTAGCGCTGCATGAGCTGCTGGCGGTTCTCGGGCGGAAGCTGCTTGAAGTGAGTGTAGGCTTGGCGCAATTGCTCGCGGCGCTCGGGTGGAAGCGTGCGCCACTGATGCATCGAGTGTAGTACCTGCTGGCGCTCGCCGGGTGGCAGACTGTTGAACTGGCGGAAGTTCTGCTCGGCAGAATGACGCTGCTCGGGCGGCATCATTTTCCACTGCCTGTAGTTATCCAGCACGCGTTCGCGCTGCTCTGGTGTGAGTGCGTTCCACTGGTCGGCCCGTTGCGAGACAAGAGCCTGCTCGCCAGCATCGCGCGGTTGTCCGAGCGCGCCCATTTGAGCGCGCACTGGATGCGGCGCGAGTGCGCACAGCAGCATCGCGAGGACTAGCATCGCCAGCGCGCGGCCAAGGCGCGAGACGAATTGCGATGCGGTCTGCCGGGGCGCCATCACTCTGTCTCCCAGTCGCCGGACGCGGGCGGTTGCGCGAAGTTCCGCGCCGGAGGTACGCCCGGCGCGAAATGTTCATCGGCGCCGCTGGGCGGATTGGAATTGGCGGGCGCCGCGTTGCCTTGGTTCAGGTAGCCGAGCGCGTTCAGCGTCTGGATCTGCTCGAGCATCGAGCCGTCACCGCTCGTCGCGCCGCTCTGTGCGGCCGCGTTCGGATTGGCTTTGAACAGATCCAGATTCAAAAGCATATGCAGATCCGGCGGTGGATCGTTCTGAGCCTGCGCCGGTGCCGGCTTAAGCGAAATTCCCGAAGATATAAGCAGAGCGATTAACATCGCGCTTGCCAGGCTAGGACCGCTTTTCATTGGTTGTGTCCGCGGGCGTGAACTCATCCAGATGCTCGATCACATCATAATTCTCGAGCAAGTCCAGATGCTCGACCACGGGATAAGCGCGGAGCAGGCCAACATCGGCGCCGCCCATCGCATCTTCCATCGCGAGCAGTCCAACCGGCGGTGCTCCAAACTGCGAGCGCGGACTTAGCGTCAGGATCAGCACAATGGCGGCGACTGCGGCTCCGGCGGTCGCCATCGAGACCCACGCGAGTCGCGGCGACCACGGCCACCACCGGGCGCGCGCGGTTTGAGGGTGGTTTCGGCGCGCGGCGATTTTCCGATGCAGCTCGGCCCGGTAGACGCTCCAGTCGGGCTCCGGGATTTGCGCGACGTCGCTTGCAAGAGATTTCAGCACGGCGGCGAACGCGTCGGCGTCGGCGCGGCATCCGGCGCATCCTGCCAGATGGGCGGCAACGCGCTCGCGCTCGCCGGCGCTCAAGTCGCCGCGCAGGTAAGGCGCGATCTCGATCTGTGGATGCCGCTCGCTCATCGAACTGATAATTCCCTTCGTGATCATTCCTTCATGGTCTTCTTCAGATGCGTGAGTGCGCGATGAATATGCACGCGCGCGGTGCTTTCGGAGCACTTGAGGATCTCGGCGATCTCACGGCTGGTGAGATCCTCTTCGGTCTGCAGCAACACTGCCGCGCGCTGCGTGGCGGACAATCCTTCGAGCGCAACTCGCAGCCGGCGTCCGGCGTCGCCACGAATCGCGAGCGCCTCTGGCCCCGGCTCGGATGACGGCGGGTCGATTGGTTGCGAATCGGGGTCGTCGTCATTCGAGAACGGGACCATCTTGCGCCACCATTTGTTGCGCCGCTTATGATCGATGCACAGATTGACGACGATCCGGTAAAACCAGGTCGAGAAGCGCGAACGGCCGTCGAACTTTCCGGCTGATTCGTAGAGCCGGATGAACGCATCCTGAGATACGTCACGCGCGTCGGAATCGTTTCCAAGAATCGAGCAGGCGAGGCGGAACGAGCGCGCCTCATGGCGCTCGAGCAGCGCCTCGAACGCCGCGGCGTCGTGCTCGGCAACTTGCCTGCAAAGTTCTTCATCGGACTGCACCACAGCGACCGGTCCGCCTCTCTGGTTTGGCCGGCCGCGCCCGTTTGAGGACGCCGCTAATCGGCCGTCTGGCCGATGGTATCCTTACCCGCCTGTATGACGAAACCGGATGTACATTCGTTTACATTGCGGCGCAGCCGATCCCAAAAACTTTGATCTTCCAACGATTTTCGCGCCGGACAAGGCCTTTAAGTCGCCGAGCCTAAGTCGAATGTAAACGTGCGCGGACGGGCGGGCGTCCAAGATGCTGAAGCAGGTAAGTCGCGATGAAAGCCAAATCAGATCGAAGCTCAGCAAATTCGATCTCAGCAAAAAAGGTGTCAGGAGGACAGGTAATGAAAAAGACATTCGCAACTTTTGCGGCGATGGTCTTTGCCGGCGCGTTGGGTACCGTGGCGATGGCGCAGGGCGGCTACGGCCAGGGAATCGGCGCGACCCAAGTGAATCGCTTCGACAATGGCTATCTGGATGAGCATCCGGAAGTTGCGCGACAGCTCGGACACAATCCGGCGCTGGTGGATAATTCGCAGTTCATGGCCGATCATCCGGGGTTGCGCGACTACTTCGCCAATCATCCCGGCGTTCGCGCCGATATCAAGGAGCATCCCTATCGCTTCATGAACGACGAGTGGAAACACGACGCGTGGCATCAGCCGGGGTACGGACGCGGAATCGGCGCGGCCCAGGTGAATCGCTTCGACAACGGCTATCTGGATGAGCATCCGGAAGTCGCGCAACAACTCGGGCACAATCCGGCGCTGGTGGACAACCCGCGGTTCATGGCCGATCATCCGGGGTTGCACGAGTACTTCGAGAACCATCCTGAGGTCCGCGCCGACCTGAAGGATCATCCGGATCGATTCATGAACGACGAGTGGAGGCACGACCAGTGGCACAACCGCGGCGGATACGCCCATCCGCTGGCAAACACCGACCACTACCTCGATCAACATCCGGAAGCATCTCAGCAGTTGAACGCGCATCCAGGATTGGTCGACGATCCGAAGTACGTGCAGAACCATCCGGGGCTGCATGAGTTCCTCGGAACGCATCCGGTTGCAAAGACAGACTGGAAGAATCATCCGCGGCGCTTCATGCTGCACGAGCAGCACTACAATCAGAAACATTAAATCCGAAGTGATGCTTTAACTTCCAAATCGAGGCTTTAACTTGCAACGCCGTCGGAGCAAATCTCCGGCGGCGTTTTTTTTTACAACAAAACTCCGCGCGCGCGGCCGCTTAAGTGTATAAGTGGAAAAACGCGGCGAGTGGCCGGCTTGGGAGGAGTCCGATGGCGAGTGAGATGCTCAAGAAGGTTGTCGAGATCGTTAAGTCGCAACCGTTCAATCCGAACGCGACTACCGCGCAGCGCCGCGCTGGAATGGAGAAAATAAGCGAGCACGTGGCGCGCGACGTTAAGTGCATGAGCGTCGAGGCGGCGGGAGTGCCGGCGGAGTGGGTCGAGCCTCCGGGCGCGGCGGCCGATCGCGTGATTCTGTACCTGCACGGCGGCGGATACGTGGCCGGATCGATCACGACGCATCGTGCGATGGTTGCGCGGATCGCGCGCGCCTCGCAGGCACGGGCGCTGCTGATCGACTACCGGCTCGCGCCCGAGCATCCGTTTCCCGCGGCGGTGGACGACGCGGTCGCCGCTTATCGATGGCTTCTTGCGCAGGGCTGCAAGCCGGGAAAAATCGTGATCGCGGGTGATTCGGCGGGCGGCGGGCTCTCGCTCGCGGCGTTGCTCAAGCTCAGAGATTTGCAAGTGACGATGCCGGTCGCGGGCGTCGGAATCTCGCCGTGGACGGATCTTGAAGGAACCGGAGAATCGGTCAAGAGCAACGCGGCGATCGATCCGATGGTAACGCAGGAAAACCTCGCGGCGTCGGCGAAGATGTACTACGCGAACCACGATCCAAAACATCCGCTGGTTTCTCAGATCCATGCCGACTTCCGCGGACTGCCCGCGCTGCTGATCCAGGTCGGCGAGTCAGAGATTTTGCTCGACGATGCTACCCGCGTCGCCGCGCGCGCGAAGGCGGCGGGCGTGAGCGTCGAGCTGGAGACATGGCCAGAGATGATTCACGTCTGGCATGTGTTCGCGAAGATCCTGCCGGAGGGTCAGCAGGCGATCGACAAGATTGGCAAATTCGTGCTGGCGCATACTGCGTGACGAATAGCGCGGGTAAATTTTTCGAGACTTGGAATTTACAAAAAAGGGGGACTCGCGAATGTATCGCTTTATGGGAAGCGGAAGGTATCTCGCGCGGTTTTGGGTCGGTATTCTCCTGATCGGTGTCCTGGTCACCGCGGGATGTGGCGGAGGATCGAGTGGGCAGTCTTCGCAGCCGCCTCCGCAACCGCAAATAGTCCATTTCGTCCCTAATTCGCATCCGTTTTGGGCCAATCCCAAAAACTGGACGACGGATTTCGGACCCGCCTATGCGAACATTCTTTTAACCGGCAGCAACTTCCTGCCCTGCCGCGGCGGCCCCTACGCGTTGTGCTATTACTCCGGACCCAGCACGGGTTCCGAGGACTTGTCGTGCACAGTGTCCGCGGATGGCAAATATGCGAACTGCCAATGCTTCGATATTCCTTACGGCGTGTACTTCGTCGATATAAACGCGATCCTGAACCACAAAGTTTACGAACAGACGGTAGCCGCCTGCGGAGGCGACGGCGCGGGATGCCAGAGCCTCAATTCCGCGCCGGTCTGTCAGGCGGTCAATAACGGAACGCTGATTCCCAAAGCGAATTTGTTTTCCGCGTTCAGTTTCGATTGCGTGCCGACCAACGGAATCGGACAGACCAATTGCTCGCAAGCGCCGTATGCCGGATGTATGACTGCGCCGTGTTTCGGCGACGGCCAATCGGGAATCGTGAATTGCTCGTGCCCGGTCTTCGACGGGCCGTATCAGGTCGGCCAGAATGAACAGGCCTGCACTCTCGGAGATGATTTGGTGTGGTCGGCGGCATACGCGCCGCCATCATCGACACCGGCTGCTATCTCGACCGCTTCGGTTTTGGCAGCCGCCGGAGCGATCCCAATTCCACCCGCGGGAACCTGTGTGCCGGACGCTCCGGGAGGATTCGGGTGTCCTCTATACGTTCCGGGCACGACGGTGTTGCCGCCGGGCAGCAACGTCAGTTGCACAACGGTATGCCAGGAATACAGCACGTGTACGCAATCGAGCGGAGTCCAAACCGGACTCACTTGCGACGCGACTCTTTGCACCGACGAGTGCAACGATCGCGATCTGCTTAAGCCTGCGTGCACCGGACTTTCGACCTGCGACGTGTCCGAAATAGTGAAAGCCGAGGAGGCCGCGCAATGCAGTTGCTGCGCGAGCCAGCTCTGCGGATGTCCCGCAAATCAGCAAACCGACGCGTTGATCGCGTCGCTGAACACGCAGCAACGCGCGCGCGGAATCGTCCCTCAATGCGACGTGAACGGCACCCTGTGCGGCTCGCCCTAGCGCCGAGGCGCTACATGATCGAACGGCGCCCAGACGGCGCCGTTCGATCAATTTTACACAACTCCTGGCCCGTGCAATCTGTGGATTGTCTTAGACGACTCGCGCTACTCCGGGGATACTCCGGAGGATGGCGCTGGTTCCCCAACTCAGTAGTAAAACGCAGGTGAAGACCAGTGCGCCCTTTCCGATTGCGGGTATTGCGAAAGGCAGGAGTGCGAACTGCACCCAGGAGACGAACATGTAATGGATTAGATACATCGCGTATTCGTTCTCGCTGAGGCTGTCGTAAACCCATCGGCGCCGGGTGGCGTAGCGGACGAACACGGCGAGGAAAGCGAAGGACAGGCTGCCGCAGGTGAGCGCAAATACTCCACCGGCTAAAACTCCGAGCAGGGCCAGCGAAATCGCGTTTCGGTTCGCCAAAGCAATAAAGAAAAAAATGACGCTCGCGAAAAATTCGATCAGGCCCCAAACGACCCAGCGGCCCCAGTGGCGCGCGAGAACTCCGTCGGCGGCGAGCAGGCCGCGATCGATCCCATATGCGCCGACTCCGATCCCGGCCAGGAAATAAACCGCGTAATGGAACAGGCGTGAGGTCTGGAACTGGAATATTGCGATGCTGGTCCAGGAGTCCGACCCGAAAATGAAAGACATCGGAGTATACGCTGCGAACGAGATCGCGGTGAAAAGAAAAAAGAAGCGAATCGGATGCGCGCGGGCATTCGATGCGAGCCGTCCAAGTAGGTCGCCGAAGTCCGGCATCGCGGCGAAGATCGCGGCTGCGGCGAGATCGAACGCGAGCAGCAGCCAGATAAACCACGCCGGCCCCGCCGGCCAGTCGCCGAAGGACCGCCACGCATGAACGTAGCCGGCGAGGCCGTGCCCGCCGCTCTGGAGATAACTGGGGTAGTAAGCGATTGGCGCGACGATCGCAGCGGCGGCCAGAAACGGGATTCCCAGCCGGATCAGGCGATCGCGTCCGAACGTTCCCGCACCCTTGCGCCTCAGACTCGACCACACGAATAGCCCGGAAACGAAGAACATCAGCGACATGAAGAAGTCGTCGTTGAAGCCGATCAGGAGGTTGAAGCCGGGCCAATGCGCATGCTGATCGATCACCGGGAATGCGCGCCACCATTGCGGCTGACCGATCAGCGATTTCGGAAGCGGCGGCGCCGCCTTGACAT
Source organism: Binataceae bacterium (SeqCode) (assembly GCA_050736695.1). Lineage (GTDB taxonomy): Bacteria > Desulfobacterota > Binatia > Binatales > Binataceae > JBARDN01. The sequence goes on from JBOHWH010000171.1 coordinate 21,873, forward strand.
ATGCGAGCACCGAGTGATGCGCCAGAACCAGCACCACCAGAAATCCGCGAAGGTAACCGAGCGCGAGATTGTGCGCCGGCCGTGAATCGGTCTTGGGTTCGATCGATCCGGCGGTGGTCAGAGATGCCACTGACTATCGCTCACGGATACCCGGCGCGCCGCCCGATGTACTAGAGCGAGCCGAGTATCTGATCGGGAACACCGCTCCACGCTTTGCGCTCGCCGTCCAGCGGCGCGTCGGCGGATTTCGTCGCTTCGCCAAAGACCATCGTTGCGCGCCGACCCTCGTCGTACTCGCGCCAGTCGCCCAGCCGCTCAAAGCTCGGATTGCCGCTGCGCGCGAAGGCGATCCACGCGTCCTGCATATCGGTCGCAAGCTTCTCGGCGGCCGGACCGCCGCCCGCGAACGGTCCCATCCCGGGCAGATGATTGGTGCCGAAGACGAATCCCAGCTCGAGCGCATGGCAGGAGCCGAGCATTCCACCAACTGCGGGCGACTTCCAGGTGAACAGGTAATTGAAGATGCGTCCCTTGCGGCGGCTGTGGGTCTCGCACAGTCGCAGCGCGGGAATCCGAAACACGCGGTCGGTTTCGATCGCCGAGAACAGCTCCCGCGGTGTCGTCGAATCGCTGCGCTCGCCACGCGCGCGGGTATAGTTTTCGATCAGACCCGCCGCAGTCTCGTTGCCGAAGCGCTTGCCAAACCTCGCCGCAAGTCCGGTGCGGTCGAGCCTGGGCACTCCCGGATCCATCGCGGCGAAGAGCTTCCATTCCTCGAGCGTCGATCCGGCCATGATCGCCACCCCATCGGCCGAGCCGCCCGCAACCATCTCGATCGCGACTTTCGGCAGCTTTGCGCCGTCGGCGATTACCGGTTGATACGCCATCCCGAGCTCCGGGTCCGGCGTCACGCCGTCGGGCATCAGGGCGCCGGTCAGCAACTGCGCGGGAGTGGGCGCGCGGATCGCATTGGCGTCGGACGGCGAGGCTCCCAGGCGCGCTATGATACGCTCGGCCTTGCGGCTGGCGCGTTCCCCGGTTGCACCGGTGTGGCACGCGCCGCTTTGCGCAATCGCCTTATGGAACAGGCCGCGCGCGGACGGAGCCGCGAGCAGGGTGCCGACACTCATGCCTCCGGCGGATTCGCCGAAAATCGTGACGTTTCCGGGATCGCCGCCGAACTCCGCGATATTGTCGCGGACCCATTCGAGCGCCGCGATTTGATCGAAAATCCCTTCGTTGCCGGTCGCCGGAATTTTGCCTCCAGTCAGATCGCAGAGGCGCAGAAAGCCCAGCGGCCCGAGGCGGTAGTTTACCGTCACCACTACGGCATCGCCGCGCCGCGCGAGCGTCGAGCCGTCGTAGAGCGGCTGCGAGCCGGAGCCGATCGCGAATGCTCCGCCGTGAATCCAGACCATAACCGGGCGCCGCGCGGTGTCGCATCGCGGAGTCCACACATTCAGATAGAGGCAATCCTCGGACTGCTCGCCGCTTACGACCATCGCGGCCAGAGCGCCGTTCGCCATTGCGTTCTGCGGGGCGACGCCGCCGAATTTCCGCGCGTCGCGAGTGCCCTGCCATCGCGCGGGTTTTTCGGGCGCGGCCCAGCGTTTGGCGCCGACTGGAGGGGCAGCGAAGGGAATTCCTTTGAATACACAGAGGTCGGAGTTGGATTCGCCTTCAAGTTTTCCGTAGCTGGTGGATACGATCGCGCCCATGTGGATATCCTCGCAATGGAAATGCGCAGAAAAGTTTAGCGATTGTTACAGAATTGAGCCGCCGGTCACAAACGCGAAAAGGTTTTGCGCCAGCCGCGGGATTTCGCGTAGCCTCGCGCTATGGACCCGAAAGCGGCGGCCGCCTTCCTTGGAAAAATGTGGGATGAATCCGCGATTCCGGAACTCGCGGAGTACATCAGGATTCCCAACAAATCGGTTGCGTTCGATCCCGATTGGAGCGCGCACGGCCATATGGATCGCGTCGTCGAACGGTTTCGCAAATGGGCGCTCGGACGCGAGATTGCCGGCCTGCGGCTCGAAGTCGTGCGCCTGCCGGGCCGCACTCCGCTGTTGTTCATGGAGCTTGCGGGCGACGGGCAGAGCGCATCGAGTTCCAATTCCAACGACTGCATCCTCCTCTATGGGCATATGGACAAGCAGCCGGAGATGGCGGGATGGCGTGCGGGGCTCGCTCCATGGACGCCGGTGATCGAAAACGATCGGCTCTACGGCCGCGGCTCTGCCGACGACGGGTACGCGATGTTCGCGTGTCTGGGCGCGATCGGCGCGCTCAAGGCGCAGAAGATTCCGCATGCGCGAATGGTCGTGATTATCGAAGCGTGCGAGGAAAGCGGCAGCTTCGATCTGCCGCACTATATCGATCACCTGGCGCCGCGAATCGGGCAGCCGAGCCTGGTGGTCGCGCTGGATTCCGGATGCGGCAATTACGAGCAGCTATGGTGCACGACTTCGCTGCGCGGGTTGGTCGGGGGCACGCTGACCGTGGAGGTGCTGACTGAGGGGATGCATTCGGGCGACGCGGGCGGAGTGGTGCCGTGCAGTTTCAGAATCGCGCGGACGATTCTCAGCCGGCTGGAAGATGAAAAGACCGGTGCGATTCTGCCGAAGATCTTTCACGGCGAGATTCCAGCCGCACGGATCGAGCAGGCGCGCGCGGCCGCACCGATTCTCGGCGACAGCATCCACAAAAAATTTCCGTTCGCGGGAAAGACGCGCGCGCAAGGCACTGACGCGGCCGAGTTGATTCTTGCGCGCACCTGGCGTCCCGCGTTGACGATAATTGGCGCCGACGGACTTCCGCCCGCCGCCAACGCCGGCAACGTGCTGCGGCCCTCGACCTCGCTTAAGCTTTCGCTGCGGCTGCCGCCGACCTGCGACGCGGAGGCGGCGCAGCACGCGCTCAAGCATCTGATGGAAGACGATCCGCCGTACGGCGCGAGCGTCAGCTTCGAGTCGAACTGGGCTGCGACCGGATGGAACGCTCCCGCGATCGCGCCGTGGCTCGAGAAGTCGCTCGACGCGGCGTCACGCGCGCAATTCGGAGCGCCGGTTGCTTATATGGGTGAGGGCGGGACGATCCCGTTCATGGCGATGCTCGGCGAGCGATTTCCCGCCGCGCAGTTTTTGATCACCGGCGTGCTCGGACCGGGCGCCAATGCGCACGGCCCCAACGAGTTCCTGCATATTCCCACGGCGAAAAGACTAAGCGCCGCGGTCGCCCAGATCCTCGCGGATCATTTCAATCGTCCGGGTTGAGCAATGCGGGAATGCGCCTGGTCACCCAGTTTGTCGCTTGATCGTAAGCGTGCGCGAGTTGCAGGCAGGCGAATTCGGCGTGATTCGGCGCGACGATTTGAATTCCCATCGGCAGGCCAGCGAGGTTGAAACCGGCCGGGACGTTCAGCGCCGGGCATCCCGACATCGTGACCGAGATCATGACCTCCATCCATCGATGATAGGTGTCCATCGCTTTGCCGCCGACTACTTCGGGCCAATGAATCCCGGCGTCAAACGGGAAGACCTGCGCGGACGGCAGTATGAAGAAATCATACTTGTCGAAGAGCGTGCGTAGAGCCTGGTACCACGCGCTGCGAACCGCGGAGGCGTCGGCGACGTCGTACGCGTCGATCTTGAAGCCGCGTTCGATTTCCCACTTCACTTCCGGCTTCATCAGCGTGCGTCGCGCCGGGTCGGAGTAGTAGGTTTTAAGCAAGCCGCCAACCTGCCACGCGCGAAGAACGAGCCACGCTTGCCAGACGCGTTCGATTGGGTAGTCGGGCACGGCATCCTCGACGACGCATCCGAGCTTTCGAAACGCGCCGAGCGCTGTTTGGCAAAGATCGAGTACACCGGGCTCGAACGGCAGATATCCGCCGCAGTCGCCGCCCCACGCGATTCGCGCGCCCTTGAAATCCCGCGCGAGCGGCTCGGTGAAACCTGCAGGATCCTGTCGAATCGAGTGCGGCACGCGCGCGTCGTATCCCGCGATGACGGATAGCAGCATCGCGAGGTCCGGCACCGTGCGCGCCATCGGGCCGTGCACCGACAACGAGGGCATGAAGACCTCGCGTGTGTCGGAGGGTACGCGGCCGAACGCCGTGCGAAAGCCGAACACATTGTTGAATGCGGCGGGATTTCTGAGCGAGCCGGCATGATCGCTGCCATCGGCGACCGGCAGCATCCGGAGCGCGAGAGCGGCCGCCGCGCCGCCGCTGCTGCCGCCGGCGGTCTTCGATTGATCGTAGGCGTTGAGCGTGGTTCCGAAAACCGAATTGTAGGAATGCGAGCCGAGTCCAAACTCGGGAATGTTGGTCTTGCCTATGATGATCGCGCCGGCGCGCCTTATCCGCTCGACCAGGATCGAATCGGAGCGTGGGACGAAGTCCTTGAGGATCGGCGAGCCCATCGTGGTGCGGATCCCCGCTGTCGGCTCCAAGTCCTTGATAGCGTGCGGAAACCCGTGCATCGGACCGGCGTACTCGCCGCGCACAAGCTCGGAGTCGCGCCGGCGCGCTTCTTCAAGCAGTTCCGCCCGCGGCCGAATCGAGACGATCGCGTTGACGGCGGGATTAAGCGCTTCGATATGATCGAGATAGGCCGTCATTACCTCGGCGCACGAGAATCGGCGCGACTTGATCGCGCTTGCGAGCGCGGCCGCGTCCATCATCACGATTTCGGAGCGAGGCTTCATTCGGAACAATTATGCATCGGGAGAGAGCTGTTGCACTACTTGCGTGAAGCCAGCGCTCCATTGTAGTTGACGAAGAGGCGCCTTCACGGCGCGTGCGGCTATCGCGATAAGAGGTGAAATTGATGTCCGAGTACACGATGACAATCGACGGCAAGTCGGTTAAGGGATCGAAGTCCGTCGGCGTGATTAATCCCGCCACCGGAAAAGTCTTCGCCCAGGTTCCCGATTGCACCAAGGCGGAGCTCGATCAGGCGATGGAGGCGGCGCATCGCGCCTACAAAACCTGGAGCAAGGATATTAATGCGCGGCGCAAGCTGCTCGGTGAAGTCGCTTCGGCGCTGCAGTCTCCGCCCGAGGGTCTCGCGCGGACGCTGACGCAGGAGCAAGGCAAGCCGCTTGCGAAAGCGCAGCAGGAAATCATGGGCGCCTCGATCTGGGCCTCATACACGGGGACCCTCGAGATCCCGACCGAAGTGATCCAGGACAATTCGGCCGGCAAGGTCGAGATTCGGCGCAAGCCGGTCGGAGTGGTTGCGGCAATCACGCCGTGGAATTATCCGCTGATGCTCGCGATGTGGAAGATCGCGCCGGCACTGCTCGCGGGCAACACGATCGTGCTGAAGCCGTCGCCCTACACGCCGATCACGTCGCTGATGCTTGGTGAGATTCTGCGTGACGTGCTTCCGCCGGGAGTCTTCAACGTCGTTTCGGGCGGCGACGAGTTGGGTTCGTGGATGACCAGTCACCCGGTGCCGCGCAAAATCTCGTTCACCGGCTCGGTCGAAACCGGCAAAAAGGTTGCGGCAGCAGCTGCACCGGATCTGAAACGCTTCACGCTCGAGCTCGGCGGCAATGACGCGGCGATCGTGCTCGCGGACGCGAATCTGGCTGATGTTGCGCCGAAGATTTTCTGGGGCGCGTTCGAGAACAGCGGACAGATTTGCAGCGCAATCAAGCGCGTATACGTGCCGGAGGCGATGTACACCTCGATGCTCGAGAAGCTCGGCGAGCTGGCGAAGAACGTCAAGGTTGGCAACGGACTCGACGCCGGCACCGAGCTCGGCCCGATCAACAACAAGCCGCAGTTCGAGCGTGTGACCGAACTGGTCGAGGACGCCAAGAAGCATGGCGCCAAGATCATCACCGGCGGCTCGCGTCACGGCACCGAAGGATACTTTTTCCAGCCGACCATCGTTGGCGGAATCTCCGACGGTGTGCGCCTGGTCGATGAAGAGCAGTTCGGGCCGGCGCTGCCGATCATTCCCTACAAGGATGTGGACGACGCCGTCCGCCGCGCGAACTCGACCACATACGGCCTCAGCGGTTCGGTGTGGTCCAAGGATCCGGAGCGGGGCGCCGAAGTTGCGGGTCAGCTCGAATGCGGATCGGCATGGGTGAACCAGCATCTGGCAGTTGCCCCGAACCTGCCGTTCGGCGGTGCGAAGTGGTCGGGAATCGGCGTGGAAAACGGAACCTGGGGCCTGCTCGGTTTCACCGAGATTCAGGTGGTGAACGTCGCTCGGAACTAACGCGAACTTCCGATTAAGGACTGGAAACAACTGGCGCGGCTCACCGGGTCGCGCCGGTTTTCATTATAAAAGGCTCGCGGAGTCTCAGCTAGCACGTGCTGGAGCAGTGCGAACTCCGAACTGAGTAATGAAGAGCGCGCACGCGATCATCGCAAGCCCTTTTAGAAACATCGAGACGTTCACTGCCCGCATCAACAGGTCTGCCGGCGTGAGGATCGCGGTGCCATGCGCGATACGCCTTGAGGGACGCTTAGCGGACGATGCCGGGAGATGATATAGCATCGCGACAGAATGCCCAAATCTGCTATTGCGATTTGAAATGGTATCCGCCTGCGCGTGCTTTTGCGGTAATCAGGACCGCTCGAGACTGGTAGAGGTGAATCATGATCGAAAAGAGTGCCTTCGGAAATACCGGTCATCAGAGTAGCCGGGTCATTTTCGGCGCGGCCGCCTTGGGCGCGATGAATCAGGACAAAGCTGACGCGGTGCTCGAGACGCTGCTTGAATATGGAATCAATCATCTCGACACCGCCGCGTCGTACGGCGAATCCGAGCTGCGAATCGGTCCCTGGATGCGCGAGCATCGCAAGCGCTTCTTTCTCGCGACAAAGACGGGCGATCGAACGCACAACGGCGCGCGCGACAGCCTGCATCGCTCGCTCGAGCGCATGCGCGTGGACCACGTTGATCTGATCCAGATGCACAATCTCGTCGATGAAAAGGAATGGGAGACCGCGCTGGGCGCGGGCGGCGCGCTCGAGGCGCTGGTCGACGCGCGGTCGCAGGGGTTGGTGCGGTTCATCGGGGTGACGGGCCATGGCTCGCAGGTAGCCGCCATGCATCGCAAGAGCCTCGAGCGGTTTGCCTTCGACTCGGTGCTGTTTCCGTATAACTTCACGATGCTGAATATTGCGCAGTATGCGGCCGATGCCGAAGCATTGATCAAACTCTGCAAGGAGCGCGGCGTTGCTACTCAGACGATCAAGGCCGCCGCGCGCCGGCGCTGGCAGGATTCATCGGCGGAGCCGCAAGAACGCAAATACAGTTGGTACCAGCCGCTTCGAGAGCGCGAAGCGATCCGACGCGCCGTGCACTTCGTGCTGAGCCGTCCCGGTCTGTTTCTCAACAGCTCGAGCGACGCGACTATTCTGAAAAGCAGTCTCGACGCGGCTGGCGAACCAGCAGTTGCGCCGCAACCCGCCGCGATGGAAGCCGACGTGGCGGCTTACGCGATGGAGCCGCTCTTCGTCCCCGGAGTGTCGGACACGATCTAAAGTGATTCTGCTTCTCACGTAGCGATACTTTCCGCGCCCCAATTCCCAGCCGTCCTGCTCGAACCACTACGAGTGGACGACTTGGGACCGATGGTGTATCAATCTCCCTGGTGTTCCGGTAGTAGTTTCGTGCGCGTCCGCGATTCGTACACAGATTCCGGAGAACGGGGGGATTGCCTTGAAGAGAGTTCTGCTCGCGCTTGGTCTGATCTGCCTATGCCTGTGCGCCGGCTGTTTTGAGTGGAGCGAAGATTCGCAAGGAAGCTTGAGATCCGTCGGTCTGCCGGGAATTCCAGTCTGGCAGTCCAAAGCACCTGAGCCGCCGCTGACTACCGGCGCGCTCGGACTATCTCCCGAAGAAGCCGCAAAACTCAGTAAGACCGTTCTGGTCGAGCCTGCCGCTCCGCCGTCGCGCGCGACCGGTTACAGGTTCTATGCGAAAGGTCAGGAGCATTGTCAGGACGATTTAAGAAAGCTGCTCGCCGATCGGGCGCAGCGCAATGAAACCGGGCCGCGGCCGTATTGCACCGATAATCCGACCGCCCCAGGGGCCAAGGGTTCCGCGTTGATTCTCTGAGGATCGAAAGCCGTGCCCCAACACATCTGCCGCCATCATCACAAAGCACACGGCCGCGAATGCTGAGACGGGCTCAATCCGCGCGTTTGCTGGCGATTGATCATCGCGCGCCAAACTCCCGGCTGTCGATCCTGGCGCGTGGCGATTCAACCATCGGAAGTGCCGCGGGCAGTGCGGTCAAAATCGCAGACGGCGATAGTGCGCCGGTGCATGCGCTCATTACCTACAAGCACGGACATTACTATGTGGCCGATCTCAAATCGGCGGGCGGCACCTTCCTCAACGATCGGCGCATTCGCCGCCGCCGCGCCCTCACTCACAATGATCGCCTGAGATTTGGCGAGACAGCGGGCTACCGATTCCTCGATCCTGACGCCGGGATTCGCAGGCAATATTGGCGTGCCGCGCGCATCTCGCTAATTGCTATTCTCGCAGTCGCCGGATGGCTGGCGCATCGCGAGCAATGGGACGGTGGCGTGCTGTCGGCGGCGAGCTTCGAGCGGGTGGCGGTCTTGGCGCAGTCGCATGCGGAATCCGGTGCCGGCGATCCTAGCGTGCCGAGCGCAACAGTGTCTGCGACTACAGGACATCCGAACCAAATGCTTTCGCCCGTCTCTCCGGTTAGAGCATTGGAGGCGAAGCGCGAGGCTGCGACGTCTGCGATGCCTCGAGCGATCGCGGCGGTGCGACCGGCATCGCAGGTAGCAACTTCGTCGCCGGTAGCGTCGCCACAATCGGCGGCCCGGCTCGAGCGAATCAATCAATACCGGAAGAGCGCAGGAATCGAACTGCTGCACGAGGATTCAGCCATAAGG
>JBOHWH010000172.1:0-6557 GCA_050736695.1 Binataceae bacterium (SeqCode)
GATCCGCAGAGGATCGCTGTGCGTAAATCTTTCGCCTGCGGCTCGTGATTACAGCTCTTCAGAGAAAATCGACAGTCTCCACGTGAAGGAGAACTTTGATTCGAAGTTACGATTCAAAATTCGAGACGTGCAGCGGCAAACTGTCTGAAGTCACTTAATCCGTGTAATCTGCGTAATCTGTGGATTGTTTTCCAACGACAGAGGCGCGACTGCGGCGTATCGCGATCGCCGCGATCGCGCTGCTGATGATCGCGCGGGCGGCGCTTGGCGCCGATACCGGGCTGCTCAAGCTCGACGTTATGGGCGAGATCGGCGCGGGCGCGACCAACGCCGCGCAGGTGATTGCCGCCGACGGAAAAGTCGCGGGCGAAGTGCATCCGGGCGCCACGGTCGCACTTGCACCCGGCACCTACAAGCTGGTGCTTCCGATCGTCGGCGGAAACATCACCAGGGACGACGTCAAGATCGAAGCGGGCCGCACTCATACCGTGATTATCGCCAACGTCGCGGTGCTGCAGGTGGTCGCGACCGACAAGCGCGGAAAAGATCCCGGCTTCGGCGTGACTGTCACCTCGACCGATCTTCCGCACGCGAAGATCGCGAGCTTTCTGACCGGCGAGAAATACCTGTTCGCGCCGCAGGAAGTTGACGTGCACGTCGATGCGCCCCCGCAGGGCTACGATTGGCACGCGGTCGCGCTGCGGCCTACTGAACGCGCGCGGCTGACGCTCAACCAGGTCGTGCCGGCGGAGCTCGATGTGCAGACCACCTTGCAAAAGCAATCGATCGACAGCGCAACCCGCGTAACAGTCCTGCGTGCAGGCACCCAAAGCCAGGTGGCGCAAAGCGAGCCCGGCAAGCCGCGTCAGTTCAAGCTTGACCCTGGCGATTACGATGTCCATATCGAAAACGGCTCGGGCAAGGGACGGCCGACGGCGCTTGCGCCGGGAATTCATCTCGATTCGGGCGCCAAGGTGGAGAAAACTGTCCCGCTGGACTAGATTTCCAGATCGATCAAACAGAACCCAACCGGAGCGAGGCGAAAGCAAGACAAGATGGCAAGCGAACGGCAACGAAGCATCAAGCGGCGGCGCAAGCGTAAAGAGACTCGATTGAAGGCGAAGATTCGCGAAGCACGCAAGAAAAAGAAGAAGCGCTAGCGCGACGCTGGCGGATATAAGTATCGCGGCGGCGGGCGTGAACCGCTACGCGCGCGAATTTCTGCGAGAGGAGTTTCCACGATGGCATACGAGACACTGCTCTATGAGACCAGCGGCGAGATCGCGACGATCACGCTGAATCGCCCGGCCCGGATGAACGCCTACACCGCCGAAATGGGCCTCGAGATCGCCGACGCGATGCTGCGTGCCGACGCCGACCCGGAGGCCCGCGTGATCATTGTGACCGGCGCGGGCAATCGCGCGTTCTGCGCGGGCGCGGACATGGCGATGTTCGCGTCGAACATCAAGTCGCGAGAAGACAGCAAATCCGAAGCCCCGGAAGCCGGCGACGGCCATCGCCGCAGCCTCTCCCTGCCGATGATCATGCGCGGCCTCAAAAAGCCGGCCATCGCCGCGATCAACGGCTACGCGCTCGGCGTAGGATGCACTATTCCGCTGCTGTTCGACGTTCGCGTTGCGTCGGATAACGCGAAGATGGGCGTCATCTTTCCGCGCGTCGGGCTGATGAGCGAGCTCGGGTCGAGCTACCTCATGCCGCGCCTCATCGGTCTTGCGCGCACCGCCGAAATGATGCTGACCGGACGCCAGTACACCGCCGAGCAGTGCCTCGCGATGGGCCTCGTCAGCCAAGTGTATCCCGCGGCCGAGTTGATGCCGAAAGCGCGCGAGCTGGCCGGCGAGATGCTCGATTGCTCGCCGATGTCGCTCGCGATGACGCGCAAGGCGCTCTACCAGGGGCTCGAAGGCACACTTGAATCCGCGATGGCGTTCGAGGGCGCCGCACTCGAGAAATGCTACGTGTCCCCCGAGCACAAGGAGTATGTGAGCGCGTTTTTAGACAAGCGCAAACCGGATTTTCGCAAGATTAAACAGGCCTAGCGCAACGCAATAACGCAGGGAGATCGGGGACTTGATCTATCTATGGTTCGGCACTAGATTGACATTTGTTACTTAGTTAGCATTATTAATCATAAATCGCCGCGGATGGCGGCCTCAACCCGATCCAGCCGCGCATAAAATCGAAAGGCAGGTGTAACACGTATGGCACTTCATCTTGGCAGCGAAGCCCCTGATTTCACTCAGGAATCGACCGAAGGACCGATCAAGTTCCACGATTGGATCGGGAATCATTGGGCAGTCCTATTCTCTCATCCGGCGGATTTTACCCCGGTCTGCACGACCGAGCTTGGCCGCGTGGCCGCGCTCAAATCAGAATTCGAAAAGCGCGACTGCAAGGTGCTGGCGGTGAGCGTCGACAGCGTACCGTCACACAAAGGATGGGTTGGCGATATTGAGGACACGCAGAAGGTAAAGATGAACTTCCCGATCCTCGCCGATCCGGACAAGAAAGTCGCGACGCTCTACGACATGATTCATCCCGAATGGAACCACACGGCGACGGTCCGCTCGGTATTCGTGATCGACAACAACAAGAAGATTCGTCTGGTTCTGACCTACCCTGCGAGCACCGGACGCAACTTCGATGAGATTCTTCGCGCGATCGATTCGATGCGGCTAACCGATAAGTACTCGGTTGCGACGCCGGTCGATTGGAAATATGGCGAGGATGTGGTTATCGTGCCGTCGCTGAAGGATCCGGCGGTGCTCAAGGAAAAGTTCCCCAAGGGTTACAAGGAGCTTCGTCCGTACCTGCGGATGACGCCCGATCCGTCGAAGTAAGCTTTCACCGCTAGCCGCAGAAAAACAAACCCGGCTCGATCAGATCGAGCCGGGTTTTTTCGTAGCAAATCTCGCGCCGCGATTATGGTGTCGCGATCGCTCCGAGCAACAACTCGATATCGGGAGTGCCGATTCCCGACGCGCGATCGTAACCGGTGGTCGCGGTGAATCCTCCGGCACGGTTCACGATGTTGTTGCCCATCGTTACGTCGCGGAATCCGGCGCCACCAGCCTTGTAGATCGAGTAAAGGGTCGTGTTCATATTTCCGATCCGCGCCGTGCCCTCGCGCTGCGCGGCGAGCTGAGCGATCCCGGCCCAATACGGAGTGCCGAGGCTGGTCCCTCCGATGCAGCAAGCCACGACTGGCCCCTGCTTGCCGGGCTGACCCAAGAAAAAGCCGGGGTTATGGGGTGACGCCGCGAACGACACGTCCGGCACCGCGCGACGAGATCCCTGTTTCGGAATCTTCTTTTGAAATATCGGCTTGGCAAAGATTTTACTGTTGCCGCCGCCGGACGCGCCGAACGGATCGTTCCAGACTGTTTCGGCTACGTTGCCGACATCGTTACCGTCCGTACCGAAATTCGGATTGAACTGGGTGCCGCCGACCGCCGTCACGTGCGGATCGGCGGAGAGCTCGTTGATATTTTTTTTCGTTCCCTCGACGCAGCTATTGCTGCTTTTGTCAAACACGAGCCCGGCCGCGCCAAAATCTCCGGTGGCGACGAAGATCGCCTGTCCCTGGGCGGCACCCTGCATCAGAAACGAGTTCAGTACGTGCGAATAAAATCTCTTCGAGCCGCCGCAAAAACTGAAGCTGATACTGATCGCACCGCAAGTACTGTCGCTCGCCGCCTGTGCGATCGCATCGACCAATCCATCGTGGATCGGCGAGGTCGCATCGTCGCCGATGTAGGCGAAAATCGGCACACCCGGCGCCGCCGCGTGCGCATACTCGACATCGAGCAGGGACTCGGTTTCATCGGTGCCATTGGATCCGGGATCGCCATTGTTCGATGGAAATTTTCGGGTCAGATTGATCGCGGGAAGGGTGAACTGCGAGTCGAAGGCCGCAACCGACCCGTCATCGAAGTTCGAGTCCTCGATCACCGCGATACAGTCGGCGCCGGTGCCGTCGTTGCTTCCGCTGCTCGGCGGCGTCTGGTCATAGAAGGTGTACAGATCATTCGGTCCGAACGCGGTCGAGTTTCCGATCGTCACGTCCGGCAACGCGTTGGCCGCGTACTTAACATTCGGATGCGCGCGCAGGATGTTCGACAGTCCGCGAATCGAGCCTATGAGCGGCGCAATCGCCGCAGGCACCGACGGATCGCCAAGGTTTACATAGAGCGCGCCGCTGTGGTTCGCATGAATCTTCACTTTGAATGCCGACTGCGCCGTCGCCGCGGACCCGCTGAATACAACCGCTCGCTTGGCCGCGCTGGCCGACTGGACCATGAAGCCTTTGCTCGTGAGCCAGGCCGCGACGCTTGACACTTCCGACTCGGTCGGGCCGAAGCGGGCGTTGAATTCGCCGGGCGAGAGCCACTGATGATATTGAGGCGCCGAAGGATCCTGCTGCGCTTCGAGCAATTTTTTGAGCGCGTCCTGATTGTGCAGCGCGAGCGTGATCTGCATGCGCAAATTCTTACCCGCGCCAATCTCGGGATCGTTCGCGAAATCCGCCGCCTCGTCGGGATGATTGCCAACGATCGTCGTCGCGGCGGAATTCTGCGCGCGCGCGGATCCGCCGGCAACCGCGAGTGCGAGGATTACTGCCGCCGCGCCGACTCTGATCAGTCTGTTTATTTCCAACTGCATCGAACCCATGAAGCTCCCTCTATCTGCAAGTCACCCGAGACGAGCGCCTCAACATGGGTAACGCTCTATCAAGGTACCAATAATCCTGACTTCGGCAATTCTGATTTCTGGAAACCTCAACTGATCGCCGCTACTGTCCGGCGATCGCACTCACGAGGCTGTCGATATCGGGAGTTCCGAGCCCCGACGAACGGTCGTAGCCCGCAGTTGCTTTGAATCCGCTCACGCCATGAAAAGTGTTGGTGCCTTTGGTCACATCGCGGTATCCGGCGATCGAATAGAGGGTGGGATTGAGCGGGCCGAGGCGAGTTTCGTTCGCCTTCTGCGCCGCTAGCGTGGCGATTCCCGCCCAATACGGGGTGCTCAGGCTGGTGCCGCCGATACAGCAAAAGATCTTGCCCTGCTGGCCGAAGAAAAATCCCGGATGAACCGGCGAGGCGACCAGCGATACGTCAGGAATGTCACGCATGGTGTCGTTCGGAATCAATCCGCTCTGATAGGACGGCTTGGAAAAGACCGTACTCTCTCCGCCGCCGCCCGCTCCTTTTGCGTCGCGCCACACCGATTCGGCTACATCGCCCACGTCGTTGCCCGACTTATAGTCCGGGGTGAACTGCGTTCCACCGACCGCGGTTACGTTGGGATTGGCGGCAAGCTCGTTGATGTTATGCGAATTTGCAGGCTTGCAACCGGTCTGTTTTTTATTGGGCGCAAGCCCGGCCGCGCCCCAATCGCCCGCGGCAACGAAGATTGCCTGTTTCTGGGAAGCTGCCTGAGCCGCAAGCGGATCGATGACTTCAGAGAAGGCGCTGCTTGGCAGCCCGCAAAACGCGAAGCTGATGCTGATTGCACCGCAGCGGTTGTCGCTTACCGCTCGGGCCGCCGCGTCGAAGATGGCGCCCGAGGGCGAGCTCGTCGCGTTGTTGCCGATATAGACTTCGATCGGTGCTCCCGGCGCAGCCGCGTGCGCGTACTCAACGTCCAGGAGCGTCTCCAGATAGTCGCCGCTCTCACCAGGATCGCTACCGTCAACTATTGCCGTAGACAGGTCGGGTGCCCCGAGTCCGAACGCCGAGTCGAACGCGTTAACTGATCCATCGTCGAAGTTGGAATCTTCGATCAGCGCAATACAGTCGGTGCCGGTGCCGTCGTTGGCCGAGCTGGTCGGAGGAGTCTGGTCGTAGAAAGTGTAGAGATCGTTCGGGCCGAAGTGCGTCTTCTTGCCGAGCTTCACGTCCGGCACTTGCGAAAAATCAGGTGAGAGCTCGACCGCCGGCCGCGCATGCGCCAAGTTTGACAATCCCAGCACGGCCGCAACAATTGGCGCCAGCGATTTGGGTATGACCGGATCGTTCAGATTGGAATAATGCTCTCCAGTAGCGTCGGTATGAATCTTCACCCCGAAGGCAGCTTCCGCGTTGGTCGCTGCTCCCGTAAAGACAACTCTGTGCTGCGAGGGATCGGCCGATTCCACGGTGAAACCCTGGCTCGTCAGCCATGAGCTGACCGCTGCAACGTCGGACTGGGTGGGACCGAAGCGGGAGTTGAATTCGTCACGCGTCAGCCACTGATGGTACTGCGGCGAGGTGCGATCCTGCTGCGCGACGATAAGCCGATCGAGCGTAGCGCGATCATGCAGCTTCAGGAAGATTTCCATCCGCAAGGTTTTGTCCGGGGCGATTTCCGGGCCGGTCGCAATCGCCGCCGCTGCTTCAGGATGATTACCGACCAACGTCGCAGTCGCATCCGAACCCAAATCCTGCGCTTCCGCGGAGCAAACTGCGGTGAGTACGAGGGCCAACGAGATTGCGGAGGCTACGCAACCCAGAAGTAACCCGAGTCTCTTTTGTTTCGCTTTTCCGACTATCTCCAAT
>JBOHWH010000173.1:0-46338 GCA_050736695.1 Binataceae bacterium (SeqCode)
CCTGCCTCGTGCTCTCGCAGCACCCCGATGATCTGTTCTTCGCTGAAGCGGCTTCCTTTCATCCTCCGTCTCCTTTTCAGGCGACGGACTCTACCTCATTTCGGCGGAGTTTTCGGGGTGCAGGCCAGAGGGGACGAAGCCTAAGGCTCCGCTGGTAGTGGAGATCGACAAGGAAAACGAAAAAAAGGACCTCGACGCGCTGGATATTGAAATCCCGCGGCTGACGCCTCGCGTCTATCGGGAATACAAAAACCTGGGCGATCTGGATGTAAGCCTGCCGCCGCATCAGCGTGTGGTCTATCTAAAGTTCAGCGAGGAACAACAGCGGGAGATCGTATTTAAGGACGTAACCACCGGTGAGGTGACGCACACAACGATCCTCGATGGAGCCGGTATCGCCGATTACCGGAGCGTCATCGGCTATTTCGCGCGGATGATCATGAAGGATTTGCGTCTGGTCAGTGGCTATGACGTGCTCTACGCAAAAGTCAAATCCTTCGTGCAGACAGAATTGTTTAACCGCCCGGTGGAGCTCGAAGACTTGAACACTCTGCGCAACCTTTCGGAACCGGCTGCGACGAAAACCCTTATCGAGACGTTCAAGAAGGCGATCAACGCTTTGACTATACAAGATAAAGGCGACGCCGAGATCCGCGACACCATCAAGTTGCGGCAGACGCGGCCGTTTGTGGTCAACGAGCAGGGTTACCTCATTCCGAGAAAGAGCGTCTTCAACCGTATCATTGGCGACAACGCTCTCGAACTGGAGTTCGCTCGCTTTCTGGACGACTGCGACGACGTGGTTTCCTACGCCAAGAACAATCTTGCGGTGAACTTCAAGTTGGACTACGTAAACGCGGACGGCGACATCTCCAATTACTATCCGGATTTTTTGGTCAAGCTTTCCGACCAGCGAATCGTCGTCGCCGAAACCAAGGGGCGGGAAGACCTGGATGTGCCGCTGAAGATGGAGCGACTACGGCAATGGTGCGAAGACGTCAATCGAATAGATACTGCCGTGAAATACGACTTCGTCTATGTGGATGAAGAGAGCTTTAAGAAATACAAGCCTGCTTCATTCCATGAATTGATGGACAGCTTCAAGGAATTTAAAGATCGTAAGAACCCTCACCTATCCTCTCCCTGATCGGACATCAACCCGCCGAGAAAGCAGTCCGGCTGCGACCACGATCAAACCGAATCCAGCGGAGCGGCACCCTCATCCTGCCTGCGGCGCACCTTCTCCCGGGGGGAGAAGGCATGTCACGCCGAATGTTTTAAGACATGACCAGCGCGCGGCGGGCGGGATGCTCACGCGGTTTAATGGGTCGGTTCGACGGCGGCGGCGATCGCGTCGAGCAGGGTGGCGCGTTTGACCGGCTTGCTTACGTGCAGATCGCATCCGGCATCAATCGAGTGGCGCACCGATTCATCGAGGGCCGAGGCGCTGAGCGCGATAATCGGGGTGCGCGCCAGGTTATTTTCGGCCTCGAAGCGCCGAATCATCCGCACTGCGCCGTAACCGTCCAGCACCGGCATCTGAATGTCCATCAGGATCACATCTATATTGCCGCCTACGAACTTGTCGTACGCGACTTGGCCGTTCTCGGCCATCTCGAGCCGGTAGGGAGTTCGTTTCAGATACGCCTCGACCAGCATCCGGTTATCGGCCGAGTCGTCGGCAAGCAGAATCTTAAGCGGACGATCGAGGACGCGCAAAGTCGGTGGTGCAACAATCGCGATCGGCTCGTATCCGTCCATGGGAGCCGGCTCCAAACACGCGGTGAAATGAAATTTGCTTCCCGCGCTGGGTGTGCTCTCGACCCAGACCCTGCCACCCATCAGCGTTGCCAGCCGATCGACGATCGCGAGTCCCAGTCCGCTGCCGCCGTATTTCCGCGTGGTCGAGGAATCGGCCTGGGTGAAGGCGGAGAAGACGGTCTCCACTTGGTCCGCCGAAAGTCCGATTCCCGTGTCGGCGACCGTGAAGTGAAGCATCGCAGAGCCGCCGGGAGAGGGACAGGCGGCGGGGGCGACGCTGATCGTGATCTCGCCGCGCTCGGTGAACTTGATTGCGTTGCCGACCAGGTTGATCAGGATCTGCCGAAGCCGCAGCGCGTCGCCCTCGACGATCGCCGGAACCCCGGGGGCGAGCCGAGTCGCGAGTGCAAGATGCTTTTCGCCGGCGCGGAGCGCGAACATCTCGCGCACGCGCTCAATCAGATCGCCGAGATCGAATTTCGCGCGCTCGAGATACATCTGGCCGCTTTCGACCTTGGCGAAGTCGAGCACGCTGTTGATCAGCTCCAAAAGCGCGTTACCGTTGGAGATGACGGTCGCGAGATAGTTGCTCTGATCGGCGCTGAGCCTGGTTTCCCACAGCAGATCCGCCATCCCGAGAATTGCGTTGATCGGAGTGCGGATTTCATGCGACATGCTCGAGACGAAATCCGACTTCGCGCGTGAGGCTGCCAACGCGGCGTCGCGCGCGGCAGCGAGCTCGGACTCGATCCGCTTGCGCTCGGTGAAATTGCGTCCGGTAGTCACGAACTGCGGCTCGCCGCCGGCGCCGGTTATCGCGCGGCCGGCGAAATCGAAGAGAATCCAGTCGCCGCTGGTTGCGAGCAGGCGAACCTGGGTGCGCATGCTCCTGCCCGGGTTTTCGAAGCACCAGGCAATCAGGCGCATCTGCTCCGCAACGTCATCGGGATGCTCGAAATCGAAGGCGAAGCGGCCGATCACGTCGGCGGCGTCGCGGCCAAGATCGTGCAATCCCTGTCCGCCGACAAACAGCACCACCCCGGCGCGATCTAGCGCGACGATCAGATCCGAGGACGCCTGGATAACGCTGTGGTAGTACTCTTCGCGCCGGCGCAGCTCTTCCTGCGCCTGCTTGCGTTCGGCGATATTGCGCATCGTGGCAACGAGAATTGGATTTCCATCGGGGCCGGAGGCGACTCGCGCCATGATCTCGACCGGAACCCATCCGCCCTTGGGAACGAAGACGCGCGCCTCCGAACGAATCGATTCTCCGGGGCTCTGAAACGCCTTGCGAAGGTGCAGGGTCTGCTCGGCCACATTATCCGGATGCACGAATTCGAGTGCGCTGCGTCCGACAATTTCGGCTGACGAATACCCCAGCGTGCGCGGCCCGTCGCCGCCGACAAACCGCACCGTGTTGGTCTCATCGATTGCAAGGACCGTATCGGCCGAAATCTCAACCAGGGAACGGTAATATGCTTCTTTGCGCCGCAGCTCTTCTTCGGCCAGCACCCGGTCGGTGATATCGGTCGATACCGACATCGCGCCTACGATTTGCTGATGCCTGCCGCGCACCGGCGAATACCAGACCTGGAAGACCCGTCCGTTCAGGTTCTCGATCACGCTCTGCGACTTTCCGGCCAACGCCTCGCGCGCATGAACCGCGCTCGAACTGGCAGGCGGCAGGTAGTCGAATAGCGAATGGCCGACCATCTCGTCTTGCGCATAGCCGAGCGCGGTCAATCCGGCGCCTTTCGAAAGCGTGATCTTCGACGCGGTGTCGATAACCGCCACTATGACCGGAGCGTTGGTCAAGACGTCCTGCAGGCGGCGGTCGGCTCGGCTGAGCTCTGCCCGCGTGCGTTTCAAGTCGGTGATGTCGCGGCTGATGCCGAGCGTGCATTGCACGCCTCCGACCTCGATAAACACGGCGGAGGTCAGAAGTGTCAGGCGGCGTTCGCCGCGAACGGTGACAACGGTTTCATGATTTCGCACCACGCCATTGCGCAGAAGATCCGCGGCGAATTCGGCGCTCTCTTCGCAGGCGCGCCAAAACCCAAGCTCCTCCGGCGTACGCCCGATAATCTGCTCGCGCCGATATCCGCTCATCCGGACGAATTCGTCGTTGACCTCGAGGTAGCGCCCGGTTGCGATTTGCGTGATCGCGATCGCGTCGGTGCTGTACTGGAAGATCCGCCGGAACTTGTCGTCACCGCCCGCCGACGTAGATATCATCGAGTCATTCTTCAAGTCATTCTTCATGCGGGGTCATTCATCATGGGGCAAACGGCGACCGTTGTCGCGCGAGTCTCATGAGAGCAATCGCGATGCCATCGGCGGCGCGCATCATGCGAAATCTTGGGTCTGTCAAGACAGCCGTCCCCCACGACTGCGAGCCGCCATCTCGCGATCGTAATGATTCCACGAGTGATTCCAAATGACACCCCGCTGTCCCATCGCGAACCGCCCGAGTCGCGGCACGGGCGACCGGGGAAAGCGCGATGCCGAGCCGCTCGTCCGCTGCGGGGAGCAAGAACCGCGCCTTGATCCTTCAATCGGCGGCCAAGCTTGACTCTCTGGAACCGTCCGAATAAGTTTCGTTCCTTAACGTCGGTTTGCCGATGTAGCTCAACGGTAGAGCAACTGATTTGTAATCAGTAGGTTGCGAGTTCGATTCTCGCCATCGGCTTGGCACGGAAGGACGGCCTAAGCGGAGAGGTTCCCGAGTGGCCAAAGGGAGCAGACTGTAAATCTGCCGGCTTATGCCTTCGGAGGTTCGAATCCTCCCCTCTCCACCAGATATAATGCGAGTCCGGCGCTTTGGAGAGCGGGAATAGCTCAGTTGGTAGAGCGCGAGCCTTCCAAGCTCGGGGTCGCGGGTTCGAGTCCCGTTTCCCGCTCCAATCCTAACCCTTCGCGCGGGGCTTATGCGGGAAGGTATCGGTGGGATTTGAAGAATGAGCCCATGTAGCTCAGCCGGTAGAGCACTTCCTTGGTAAGGAAGAGGTCACGGGTTCGATTCCCGTCGTGGGCTCCACGCAAATAGTCGCGAATCGCGCGTGAGGATTAAAAGATGGCGGCAGTAAGAGAAATAATCGGGCTTGCGTGCGACGGCTGCAAGCATCGCAATTACACCACGACCAAGAATCGTAAAACGCATACCGACAAGTTTTCGATCAAGAAATTTTGTCCGAAATGCCGGACCCATACGCTGCATCGCGAACATAAGGTCGGCTAAAATTACGCAGATCACGGCGCGCCGCGGACGCGCAAGTAGCGGGTCAGTAGCTCCAATTGGCAGAGCATCGGACTCCAAATCCGAGGGTTGCAGGTTCGACCCCTGCCTGGCCCGCCAAAACCTCCGCGGATAGCGCGGCTCTTGTACGGTGATGCAAAAATGGATAACCTGAAAAGTTACTTCAACCAGGGCATTAGTTTTGTTCAGGAAGCGTGGACTGAGCTTGCGAAAGTCCATTACCCGTCGCCGAAAGAAACCATGCAGGCGACGATCGTGGTCATCGCGCTCACTTTCGTGATGGCGCTGTGGCTGGGGTTGGTTGATTTGGGTGCGACACGAATCGTGCGGGCGCTCCTGAGCTAGGCCCACACGAGCCGGCATCGATATCGATACGGATACGCGGGTTTCGACTTTCCGGCTGACAGGACCCGAACGGTTTTGAGGCACGCCGGCTCTATTAAGGCACCGATGACTGAACCTCTGACAGACAGCCCCGAGTCGAACGTGACTGCCGAATCCAAGGCGAGTCCCGATCCTAAGATGAAGTGGTACGTGGTGCACACGTACTCCGGCTACGAGCAGAAGGCCAAAAAGGCGCTCGAAGAACGCGTGCGCTCGATGCACATGGAAGGCAGGATCGGCGAAGTGCTGGTCCCGGTCGAACGGGTGCAGGAACTCGGCAAAGGCGGGCAGCGCAAAATTGCCTCGCGCAAGTTCTTTCCCGGCTACATCTTTGTCAATATGGTGCTCGACGACGAAACCTGGCACGTGATCAAGAACACGCCCAAGATCACCGGTTTCGTCGGCCACAACACCGAGCCGCCCGAGGTGCCCGAAGCCGAAGCCCGCGGAATCAAGGAGCAGATGGAGGAAGGGGCGCTCAGGCCCAAGCCCAAGGTTCTGTTCGAGGTCGGAGAAGCTATAAAGGTTGTCGATGGACCGTTCCAGGACTTCAACGGCACCGTCGAAGAAGTGAAGCCCGAAAAGGGCAAGGTGCGCGTCCTTATCTCGATTTTCGGACGCGCAACTCCAGTGGAACTCGATTTTGTGCAGGTAGAGAAATCCTGAACTATCGCCGTCCGGCCACCCGCATGCGTATCGGCGCAAGCGGATCGCCGGCGCTGCATGTTCGTGGGCGAGTGAAAACGAAGTGGCAAAGAAAGTAGTCGGACAAGTAAAGCTGCAGATTGCCGCGGGCGCGGCCAATCCCTCGCCTCCGGTGGGCCCCGCGCTCGGACAGCGCGGCGTCAATATCATGGAGTTCTGCAAGGCGTTCAACGCGCAGACTCAGGCGATGGCGGGGCTGGTGATTCCCGTGATCATCACGGTTTATGCCGATCGTTCATTCACATTTATAACCAAGAGCCCGCCCGCCTCGATTCTGTTGCTGAAAGCGGCCGGGGTGGAGAAGGGCTCGCCGATGCCGAATAAGAACAAGGTCGGCACGGTCACGCGCGCGCAAGTCGAAGAGATCGCCAAGACCAAGCTTAAGGACCTGACCGCCGCCGATCTCGCGGCGGCCGTCAACACCGTGTCCGGAACCGCGCGCTCGATGGGTATCGACATCACTGAATGATTGGAACGCTGCGTCCGCCCGATGCGGACCGTGAGGGATTATTCGCGATGGCAGGAAAGAGTTATAAAGCGGCGGCCAAGGATATCGATCCGGAACGCCGTTACCCGCTCGAAGAAGCGATCAAGATGGTCGCCTTACACAAAGTCGCCAAGTTCGACGAGACCGTCGAAATCGCAGTGCGCTTGGGCGTCGATCCGCGCCAGGCCGACCAGAATGTTCGCGGCACCGTGGTGCTGCCTCATGGCACCGGCAAAGTGGCGCGCGTGCTGGTGATAGCCAAGGGCGAAAAAGAGCGTGAAGCGCGCGAAGCGGGCGCTGATTTCGTCGGCAGCGATGAGATTATCAAGAAGATCCAGGAAGAGAACTGGCTCGACTTCGATCGCGTGATCGCAACGCCCGACATGATGGCGCAGGTCGGACGTATCGGGAAAATTCTCGGACCTCGCGGCCTGATGCCGAATCCTAAAGTCGGCACCGTCACCTTCGACGTCAGCAAGGCGGTTTCAGAGGTCAAGGCGGGCAAGGTCGATTACCGGGTCGATAAGGCGGGAGTTGTGCACGCGCGAATCGGCAAGCTGAGTTTCGGCGAGCAGAAGTTGCTCGACAACGCACACGCGCTGATCGGCGCGATCGTACGCTCCAAGCCCTCGAGCGCCAAGGGCAATTACGTCAGGAGCGTCGCGCTTTCATCGACGATGGGACCGGGAGTGCGGGTCGATATAGCGTCGGCGCAAAAGACTGAGGCGGCTGCGGCCTAAGCGATCGCACGGCACGAGATTCGGCGTTCGGATTCAGGGTAATGAGAAAAGAACAAAAGACCTCGGTAGTTAAAGATCTGCGCGATCGCTTCGGGAAATCCAGTATCGCGCTGGTCTCGGAATACATCAGGATGAATGCCGGCGAGACCGCCGAGATGCGCCGCAAGATCCGCGCGGTCCGCGGCCAGATGCACGTCGCAAAGAACTCGCTGGTGCGCCGCGCGATCGAGGGCACCGCGTACGCTCCTCTGGGCGAAAAGCTCGGCGGACCGGTCGGACTTATCCTGACCGAGGGCGACCCGGTCGAACTGGTAAAGACCGTGGTCGGGTTCAAGGATCTGGGCGACAAGTTCAAGCTGCGCGGCGCCGTGCTGGCCGGGCAGACGCTTTCCGTCGAAGAAGTAAATACGCTCGCGGCGCTGCCGCCCAAGGAAGTCGTGATGGCGCAGCTGCTCGGGCTGCTGCAAGCCCCGGCGAGCCAGTTGGTCAGATTGCTGAACGAGCCGGGCTCGATGCTGGCGCGGGTGGTTGACGCGATCGGAAAAAAGAATGGCGACGCGGCGCCTCCGGCCGCGCCGCCAGTTGAAGCGGCGCCCACGGACGCGGCGCCGGCCGCGGGTGCGTCGGAATAGTAAAAATAATTCGGTCGTGAAAACGGCCAGTAGAGAATTCAGTTAGGGAAATCAGGCTTTCGGGGCGCTCCCACATCGGTCCCCGCGCCACTCAAGGAGAGATCGGAAAATGTCAGAAGCACAACTCAGCCGCGATCAGGTGAAGGACTACCTAAAGAACCTTTCGCTGATGGAAGCGGCTGCTCTGGTGAAAGAACTCGAGACCGAACTCGGCGTATCCGCGGCCGCCCCGATGGCGATGGCGGCGGCGCCGGCCGCGGCGGGCGCGGCAGCGCCGGTGGCGGAGAAGGACGAGTTCACGGTCATGCTGACCGGTTCGGGCGACAAGAAGATCCAGGTGATCAAGGTCGTGCGCGAAATCACGGGACTCGGCCTCAAAGAGGCCAAGGATCTGGTTGACGGCGCACCCAAGCCGGTTAAGGAAGGCGTGACCAAGGCCGAAGCCGAAGACCTGAAAAAGAAGATCACTGATGCCGGCGGTTCGGTGGAGCTCAAGTAGGAGAGCCCGGGTTTTTGCAAGACTACTACCGGATGGGAAATTCGCCGCTCGCGCGCGCCGTCGGCGCGGCGCCGGCGCCGCGTGTTCTCCCGGTCAATTCGACGCTGCCGTGGACGCGGGGAATACCCGCGCGTCCGCGGCTTTTAGCGCCCGGCCGCGCGCGCGATGTTTCAGCGCCCGCAAGGCGGAGTAGGTAATGGCTCAATCGCAAGTAACGAGCAATCTTCGGGTGCGCCGTTCATTCGGCAAAATCAAGAAGATCATCGAAATCCCGAATCTGATCGAAATTCAAAAACGCTCTTACGATGAATTCCTGCAGGCGGGAGCGTCGGTCGAAGAACGCAAGGATGACGCCGGGCTGCAGGCGGTGTTCAAGTCCGTGTTTCCGATCAAGGACTTCAACGAAACCGCGTCGCTCGAGTTCGTCAGCTACGAGCTCGGCACGCCCAAGTACGATGTCGAGGAATGCCATCAGCGGGGGATGACTTACGCCGCGCCGCTCAAGGTCAAGATTCAACTCGTCATCTGGGATGTCGAAAGCGGACGCCGCTCGATCAAGAACGTAAAAGAGCAGGAAGTCTATTTCGGCGAGATTCCGCTGATGACGCCGAACGGAACTTTCATGGTCAACGGGACCGAGCGGGTTATCGTTTCGCAGCTGCATCGCTCGCCCGGCGTATTCTTCGAGCACGACAAGGGCCGCACCCATACCAGCGGCAAGCTGCTGTTCTCCGCGCGGATCATCCCGTACCGCGGGAGCTGGATCGATTTCGAGTTCGACCCGCGCGATGTCCTTTACGTGCGGATCGATCGGCGGCGCAAGTTCCCGGCTACGGTGCTCCTGCGCGCGCTCGGGATGACGACCGAGGATCTGCTCAACTACTACTATCAGAAGGACGTTCTGACGCTGGAGGCGGCCCGCTACTCCAAGCAGTTCATCGCCGATCATCTGATCGGGCAGCGCGTCGGCCGCGACGTAAAAGATCCCAAGAGCGGCGAAGTGCTTGCGCGCGAAGGGCGCAAGTTCAACAAGGCGATCGTGCGCGCGATGGAAAGCGCGAAGATTAACGACGTGCCGATCTCGCCCGACGAAGTTTTCGGCCGGGTCAGCGCCCACGACGTTGCCAATCCTAACAGCGGCGAAGTGATCATCCAGACCAACGAAGAGCTGACCGAAGAGATTGTCGAGAAGCTCAAAGTTGCCGGGATCAGGAAGATCGAAGTGCTGTTCACCGACGAACAGGCCGGCGGCGGACCGCTGCGCCTGACTCTTGCGCAAGACAAGCTCGGCACGCCCGAAGAAGCGGTGATCGAAATCTACCGGCGCCTACGCCCCGGCGATCCTCCGACCAGGGAAACCGCGACCACCTTTTTCAACAACCTGTTTTTTAATCCCGAACGCTACGACCTGTCGCGAGTTGGACGGCTCAAGCTCAATCACAAGCTCAAGATCGATATGCCGCTCGAGCAGGGCACGCTGCGCCGCGAAGATATTCTCGAAGTCGTGCGCTACCTGGTCGAGCTCAAGAACGGCAACGGGCAGGTGGACGATATCGATCATCTCGGCAACCGGCGCGTGCGCGCAGTCGGCGAGCTGGTCGAGAACCAGTTCCGCATCGGACTGGTCCGGATGGAACGCGCGATCAAGGAGCGGATGAGCCTGCAGGATATCGAAACCCTGATGCCGCAGGAGCTGGTCAACTACAAGCCGGCCAGCGCGGTGATCAAGGAGTTTTTCGGATCCTCCCAGCTCTCGCAGTTCATGGATCAGACTAATCCGCTGTCGGAGATCGCCCATAAACGCCGGCTCTCGGCGCTCGGACCCGGAGGTCTGACGCGTGAGCGCGCGGGCTTCGAGGTTCGCGACGTTCATCCGACCCATTACGGGCGGGTATGCCCGATCGAAACGCCGGAAGGCCCGAATATCGGTCTTATCGCGGCGCTCTCGACCTACGCGCGAGTCAACGATTTCGGCTTTATCGAAACTCCGTATCGCGAAGTCGAGAACAGCCGCGTCACCGACCGGATCGTCTATCTCTCCGCGCTCGACGAGGAAGAAAAGACGATCGCGCAGGCCAACGCGCCGATCGATGCGCACGGCAAATTCACCCAGGATATCGTGTCGGCTCGAGTCAGCGGCGAGTTTACGGTAGTCCGCGCCGAAGACGTGCAGTACATGGACGTGTCGCCCAATCAGCTCGTCTCGGTGGCCGCGTCTCTCATCCCGTTTCTCGAAAACGACGACGCGAATCGCGCCCTGATGGGCTCGAACATGCAGCGCCAGGCGGTTCCTCTGCTCAAGACGGACGCGCCGCTGGTCGGCACCGGCCTTGAGGGAACCGTGGGCCGCGACTCGGGCGTGACCGTAGTCGGTAAGCGCGACGGCGTGGTCGAAAGCGTCGATGCGGAACGGATCGTCGTGCGCGCCGACAAGCAGAGCAAAGATCTGCGCGACGCGGGTGTCGATATCTATAACCTGGTCAAGTATCAGCGCTCCAACCAGAACACCTGCATCAATCAGCGCCCGATCGTGGTCAAGGGCGAACGGGTCAAAGCCGGTGACGTGCTGGCCGACGGTCCTTCGACCGATATGGGCGAGTTGGCGCTGGGCCGCAATACGCTGGTCGCGTTCATGCCGTGGGGCGGTTACAACTTCGAAGACTCGATCCTGATTTCCGAGCGCGTGGTCAAGGAAGACCTGTTCACCTCGGTGCATATCGAGGAATTCGAATGCGTCGCGCGCGACACCAAACTCGGACCCGAAGAAATCACGCGCGATATCCCGAACGTCGGCGAAGAAGCGCTCAAGGATCTCGACTCGTCGGGAATTATCCGGATCGGCGCCGAAGTGCGTCCCGGCGATATCCTGGTCGGCAAGATCACGCCCAAGGGCGAGACTCAGCTCAGTCCCGAAGAGAAACTGCTGCGGGCGATTTTCGGCGAAAAGGCGGGCGAGGTGCGCGACACCAGCCTGCGGGTTCCGCCGGGGGTCGAAGGAACCGTAATCGACGGGCGAGTGTTCTCGCGCCGCGGAGTTGCCAAAGACGATCGCACCCAAGAGATCGAAACGCTCGAAGCCGAACGCCTCAAACAGGATGAACAGGAAGAGATCCGCATCATCCGGCAAGAGACAATCCGCAAGCTCAAGAAGTCGCTCGCGGGCAAGAAGCTCGCTGCGCGCGTGATGTCGGATGACGCCGAAGACCGCCATCAGTTGCTCGCCAAGGGCGACACGCTTGGCGCCGAACAACTCGAAGATCTGCCGCCCACTCTATGGGGGCAAGTCCGGGTCGAGAACGAGACCGCGCAGGCCGAAGCCGCACAGGCGATCGCCGCGATGAACTCGAACGTCGAGGCCGTGCAGCAGCATTACGGGACCAAGGTCGAGCGGCTGAAGGCGGGCGACGAGCTCGCGCCGGGCGTGATCAAGATGATCAAGGTCTTTGTCGCGATCAAGCGCCGCCTGCAAGTCGGCGACAAGATGGCGGGGCGGCACGGCAACAAGGGCGTGCTCTCGCGGATTTTGCCCGAAGAAGACATGCCGTCGCTGGCCGACGGAACTCCGGTCGATATCGTGCTCAATCCGCTCGGCGTGCCTTCGCGCATGAACGTCGGCCAGATCCTGGAGACCCATCTCGGATGGGCGGCGCTCGAGCTCGGACGGCGGATCGAACGCGATCTGCGCGCCAGCGCAACTGTGGCGCAATTGAAGAAGCACATCAAGGAAGCCTATCCCGACAAGGATACGGGAGTGTTTATCGACGAGCTGGCCGACAACGACGTGTATAAATTCGCGGCCAAAGCGGCGGCGGGAGTGCATGTCGCGTCGCCGGTGTTCGACGGCGCGCGCGAAGAAGAAATCTTCCAGATGCTGGCGCGGGCGGGATTGCCCGCCTCCGGACAGACCACGCTCTACGACGGACGCACTGGGCTTCCGTTCGAGCAGCCGGTTACGGTCGGCGTGATGTACATGATGAAGCTGCATCATCTGGTCGAAGACAAAATCCACGCGCGCTCGACTGGTCCATACAGCCTGGTGACGCAGCAGCCGCTCGGCGGAAAAGCGCAGTTCGGCGGACAGCGGCTGGGAGAAATGGAAGTCTGGGCGCTCGAAGCCTACGGCGCGGCGTACACCCTGCAGGAGATGCTGACCGTCAAATCCGACGACGTGGCGGGGCGCACGCGGATGTACGAAGCGATCGTCAAGGGCGAGAACACGCTCGAGCCCGGGCTGCCTGAATCATTCAACGTGATGGTCAAGGAGCTCCAGTCGTTGTGCCTCAACATGGAACTGCTTGAAGAACCGGAAGGCGCGTAAGCGCCGCAATAAGGAGTAACGAAGGATGGAAGATCTCTTCGGGGTATTTGAGAAGCCCAAGAACCCGCTTTCCTTCAACTCGATCCGGATCTCGATCGCGTCGCCGGAGATGATCCGGTCGTGGTCGCACGGCGAGGTGAAGAAACCGGAAACCATCAACTACCGCACCTTCAAGCCCGAACGCGATGGGCTCTTCTGCGCCAAGATTTTCGGACCGACCAAGGACTACGAGTGCAACTGCGGCAAGTACAAGCGGATGCGCCATCGCGGCGTCGTGTGCGAAAAGTGCGGCGTCGAAGTAATCCAGTCCAAAGTTCGGCGCGAACGGATGGGACATATAGATCTGGCGGCACCCGTTGCGCATATCTGGTTTTTGCGCTCGCTGCCCTCGCGCATCGGCACGCTCCTGGACATGACGCTCAAGGAACTTGAGAAAGTCCTGTACTTCGAGTGTTACGTGGTCACCGATCCGGGCGAGACTCCGCTTACGCAAAAGGAGCTGCTGACCGAGCGCAAATATCGCGAGGCGCGCGAGCAGTACGCCGACGGCTTCAAGGCCGACATGGGCGCCGAAGCGATTCGTTCGCTGCTGTCGCAGCTTCAGCTCGACAAGCTCTCGCAGGAGCTGCGGGTCGAGATGAAGGCGACCAACTCCGAGGCGCGGCGCAAGAAAGTTGCCAAGCGCCTGAAAGTTATCAACGCGTTTCGCGAGTCGGGTAACCGGCCCGAATGGATGATCCTGACGATCCTGCCGGTCATCCCTCCCGATCTGCGGCCGCTGGTTCCACTGGACGGCGGACGCTTTGCGACTTCGGATCTGAACGATCTGTATCGGCGCGTGATCAACCGCAACAACCGCTTGAAGCGGCTGATCGAGTTGAACGCTCCCGATATCATCATCCGCAACGAAAAGCGGATGTTGCAGGAAGCGGTCGATGCGTTGTTCGACAACGGACGCCGCGGCCGCGCGATCACCGGACCTTCCAAGCGTCCGCTGAAATCGCTCTCCGATATGCTCAAGGGCAAGTCGGGCCGCTTCCGCCAGAACCTGCTCGGCAAACGCGTCGATTACTCGGGGCGCTCGGTTATCGTAGTCGGCCCCGAGCTGCGGCTGCATCAGTGCGGACTGCCCAAGAAGATGGCGCTCGAGCTGTTCAAGCCGTTCATCTACAACAAGCTCGAAGAAAAGGGCTACGTCACGACCATCAAGAGCGCCAAAAAGATGGTCGAAAAAGAAGGCAAAGACGTCTGGGATATCCTCGACGACGTAATCCGCGAGCATCCGGTTCTGCTGAATCGCGCGCCGACGCTGCATCGCCTCGGCATCCAGGCTTTCGAGCCGGTGCTGATCGAGGGCAAAGCGATTCAGCTTCATCCGCTGGTGTGCGTTGCGTACAACGCCGACTTTGACGGCGATCAGATGGCAGTCCATGTGCCGCTGTCGATCGAAGCGCAAGTCGAGTCGCGCGCGCTCATGATGTCCACCAACAACATCCTGTCACCGGCCTCGGGCAAGCCGATCATCGTGCCGACGCAGGACATGGTGCTCGGGCTCTACTACATGACGCGCGAGCGTCCGCTGGCGCGCGGCGAAGGAAAATTCTTCTCCAGCACTTCGGAAGTGCGCATCGCATACGATCACGACGAAATCGATCTGCACGCGAAGATAATGGTTCGGATGCCGGCGGTTGCGCCGGCCGAGCCCGCGGCCGATCACGAAGCTCCGGTCCGCAAGAAGAAAGACAAGCATGCGGCCGCACCGGTTTTGTCGGCGCACGAGCGAATCGAGACGACCGTCGGACGTATTCTGCTGTACGAGATCGTGCCGCCCGAGGTTCCGTTCTCGGAGGTCAACAAGACGCTCAAGAAAAAGGAACTCGGCAACCTGATCGATATCGTTTACCGCCGCGCGGGCAACAAATCCACGGTTATCTTCGCCGATCGGCTGAAGGATATCGGATTTGAATTTGCGACCAAAGCCGGCATCTCGATTTCGATCAAAGACATGGTGATTCCGGCGCAGAAGGCTTCTCTGCTCGACCAGGCGCAAAAACAGGTCGGCGAGATTCAGAAGCAGTACAACAACGGCGTCATCACCGACGGCGAACGCTACAACAAGGTCGTCGATATCTGGGCCGAAGTGCAGGACGAGATCGGCTCTTCGGTGATCAAAGGCCTCTCGACCGAAGTGTACGGCAAGGACAAAAACGGCAAGGAAATCTCCGGACCGTCGTTCAACCCGATCTTCATCATGGCCGACTCCGGAGCCCGCGGATCCGATCAACAGATTCGCCAGCTTGCCGGACTGCGCGGACTAATGGCAAAGCCGTCGGGCGAGATTATCGAAACTCCCATAACCGCGAATTTCCGCGAGGGTCTGACGGTCGGCGAGTACTTCACCTCGACCCACGGCGCGCGCAAGGGTCTTGCTGACACCGCGCTCAAAACCGCGAACTCGGGTTACCTGACAAGACGGTTGGTGGACGTGGCGCAGGATTCGATTATCACCGAGCCGGATTGCGGCACGCTTGACGGAATCGACATGGGGCCGCTGGTTGAAGGCGGCGAAGTTATCGAAGGTCTCGGCGACCGCGTGCTGGGACGAGTCGCGCTCGAAGATGTGGCCGATCCATTCACCGCGGAGGTGGTGGTCAAAGCCAACGAGATAATCAACGAGGAAAAAGTCCGGCGGATCGAAGACGCCGGGATCGAGAAAATCAAAATCCGTTCGGTGCTGACCTGCCAGTCGCGCCAGGGCGTTTGCGTCAGTTGCTACGGACGCGACCTCGGACGCGGGCATGTGGTGAATCTGGGCGAGGCGATCGGCACGATCGCGGCCCAATCGATCGGCGAGCCGGGAACCCAGCTCACGATGCGCACGTTCCATATCGGCGGTACCGCCAGCCGGCGCGCCGAGCAGACCACGCTCGAACCGCGCACCGAAGGCGTCATCAGGCTGCATAACGCGGTCGTGCGCGCAGGCCGCGACGGCAAGTACATCGTGATGTCCCGGCACGGCGAAGTCACGGTCGCCGCGCAGATCAAGGGCGAAGACGGGCATATCCGCGAACGTGAGCGCGAGCGCTATCCGCTGGTGTACGGCGCCAAGCTGTACAAAAAGGACGGCGACCACATCAAAGCCGGCGAGATGATCGCCGAGTGGGATCCGTACACCACGCCGATCATCACCGAAGTGGATGGGGTGGTTAAGTTCGGCGATATCCTGGACGGCAAGACGATGAACGAAGTCGTTGATGAGCGCACGGGTGCGCGGTCAAACGTAATCGTCGAGTTCAAGGATCTCGATGTGCGTCCGCGCATCTCGGTCAAGGATAGTTCGGGCAAGACTGCGAAGATTCCCGACTCGAATCTGTTTGCACGCTACTTCCTGCCAGTCGGCGCGTATATCAACGTCGCCGAGGGCACCGAAGTCCGGGCGGGCGACGTGATCGCAAAGCTGCCGCGCGAAACCACCAAGACCAAGGACATCACCGGCGGTTTACCGCGAGTGGCCGAGTTGTTCGAGGCGCGCAAGCCCAAGGAGTTCGCCGTTATCTCGGAAATCGACGGACAGGTTTCCTTCGGCAAGGACACCAAGGGCAAGCGCAAGGTCGTGGTCACCCCCGAAGTCGGCGAGCCGCGCGAATACCTGATCGCCAAGGGCAAGCATATCGGAGTGCACGAAGGCGACCTGGTGAAGGCGGGCGAACCGCTGATGGAAGGCTCGTCGAACCCGCATGACATCCTGACAATCCTGGGCGAAAAGGCGTTGGCGAAATACCTGGTGGATGAAATCCAGGAGATTTACCGGCTTCAGGGCGTGCGGATCAACGACAAGCATATCGAAGTGATCGTGCGCCAGATGCTGCGGCGGGTGCGAATCAAGGAAGTCGGCGACACCATATTCCTGGTCGGCGACCAGGTCGAGAAATGGCGCTTCGACGAAGAGAATGCGCGCGTGCTCGACAAAGGCGGCGAACCCGCGATCGCGGAGCCGCTCCTGCTCGGAATCACCAAGGCGTCGCTCTCGACTGAGAGTTTCATCTCGGCCGCATCGTTCCAGGAGACTACCCGGGTACTGACCGAAGCCGCGATCAACGGCAAGGTCGATCGGCTGGTGGGGCTCAAGGAAAACGTGATCATGGGCCGCCTGATTCCGGCCGGCACCGGGCTGCCGTCCTACAACCGGATGGAGCTAAAAGTTGAAGGCTCGACCGAGCCAGAAGAAGCGGCCAAAAGCGAGCTTGATACAGTAGCCGCACCGGCCGGAGATTGACACGCAGCCTGACTGCGCGTACATAATTATAGTTCCCCCAAGGGCTTGTCCCGCCCTTGGGGGGTTTGTTTGAACTTGACGCGTTTCCACTTGGACCGATACCCGGGGGACATCGTGAGAACGGCGGCCGCGCGGAACTAATCGCGCACTCGGAGAACGGAGACGCGGAATTGCCGGTACAAAAGTTACGCGAAGCGGCTAACGGGCGAAGCGAATTAACGGACCAGAAGTTACGGACGAACGGAATTAAACGTGCCCTCGATAAATCAGTTGATCCGGCAAGCGCGCGTCAAGAAGCGCTACAAAGTAAAGGCGCGTGCGCTCGAAGGCTCGCCGCAGAAGCGCGGCGTATGCACGCAAGTGAAGACTACCACGCCCAAAAAGCCCAATTCCGCGCTTCGCAAGGTTGCGCGGGTCCGGCTATCCAACGGAATCGAAGTTAATACTTATATTCCCGGGGTGGGACATAATCTCCAGGAACACTCGGTCGTGCTGATTCGTGGCGGCCGTGTGCGCGATCTGCCCGGAGTCCGCTATCACGTGATTCGCGGCACCCTTGATTCGATCGGCGTGCAGGAACGGCGCAAAAGCCGCTCCAAGTACGGATCGAAGAAGCCGAAGTAACCGCCATGTCGCGCAAAGGCCAGGCAAAAGTCCGCGAGATCGCGGCTGACCCGAAGTTTCACGACCGTACGGTTGCGAAGTTCGTCAATATGGTGATGGAACGCGGAAAGAAATCCACCGCTGAGCGAATTCTTTATGGAGCATTGGAGTTGGTCTCCGAACGCTCCAAGGAAGACGGCTTGGCGATGTTCAAGAAGGCGCTCGACAACGTGCGCCCTTCCGTCGAGGTGCGCTCGCGGCGCGTCGGCGGCGCGAACTATCAGGTTCCGGTCGAGGTTCGTCCGGTCCGGCGCAATTCGCTTGCGATGCGCTGGCTAGTGACGGCGGCGCGCGCGCGCGGCGAGAAATCGATGCGCGAGCGGCTCGCCGCGGAAATCCTCGAAGCCGCGCAAAACCGCGGCGGCGGCGTCAAGAAACGCGAAGACACTCACCGCATGGCCGACGCCAACAAGGCGTTTGCCCATTATCGCTGGTAGACGGGTTCTAATTTCATGGCTCGTACCACGCCAATAGAACGGGTGCGTAATATCGGCATCATGGCTCATATCGATGCCGGCAAGACGACCACCACTGAACGGGTGCTCTACTACACCGGCATCAACTACAAGATCGGCGAAGTGCATGAAGGTACGGCGACGATGGACTGGATGGTGCAGGAGCAGGAACGCGGCATCACGATCACCTCGGCGGCGACCACCTGCTTCTGGCACGATCATCAGTTCAATATTATTGACACGCCCGGACACGTCGATTTTACGATCGAAGTCGAGCGTAGCTTGCGCATCCTCGATGGCGCCGTGGCGCTGTTCTGCGCGGTTGGCGGCGTCGAGCCGCAGTCCGAGACGGTCTGGCGGCAAGCCGACAAGTATCGCGTTCCGCGGATCGCGTTTATCAACAAAATGGACCGGGTCGGCGCCGAGTTCGAGCGCGTGGTCCAGGAGATGCGTGATAAGCTCAGAACGGTCCCGGTGCTGCTCCAGCTTCCGATCGGCAACGAGGACAAGTTCACCGGAGTTATCGACCTGGTCGAGATGCGCGCGCTCATCTGGGACGAAGATCGTCTCGGCGCCAACTACAGGATCGAAGAAATTCCGGCCGAGCTGAAAGTTCAGGCCGCCGGCTACCGCGAAAAGATGGTCGAGACGCTCGCCGATCATGACGAGCATCTGATGGAGTTGTACCTGGAAGGCAAAGTGCCCGACGCGGAAAAGATCCGTGCGGCGATTCGCGCCGCGACCCTCAAGATGGCGGTGACGCCGGTACTTCTGGGCTCTGCGTTTCGCAACAAGGGCGTGCAGCCGATGCTCGATGCGGTGGTGGATTATCTTCCTTCGCCGCTCGATCTGCCGCCGGTGGTCGGCGACGTTGACGGCAAGCAGGAAGAACGATGGCCGCGCGACGATGCGCCGTTTTCCGCACTGGCCTTCAAAATCATGACCGATCCGTATATCGGAACGCTGACTTTCGTCCGGGTTTATTCGGGCAAGCTCGAAAGCGGATCGTCGGTGCTGAATTCAACCAAGGGCAGGCGCGAACGGATCGGACGCCTGGTCCGGATGCATGCGAACAAGCAGGAAGCGATTTCTGAAGTGTTCGCCGGCGATATTTGCGCGCTCGGACTGCGCGATACGACCACCGGCGACACGCTATCGGATCCGGCCGCGCCGATCATTCTCGAATCAATCGAGTTCCCCGATCCGGTTATTCAGATCGCAATCGAACCCAAGACCAAGGCGGACCAGGAAAAACTCGGCGAGGCGCTTCAGAAGCTCGCCAAAGAGGATCCTTCGTTCCGCGTCTCGGTGAACAAAGAAACCGCGCAGACGCTGATCGCGGGGATGGGCGAGCTGCATCTTGAGATTATCGTCGATCGGTTGCTGCGCGAGTTCAAGGTTGACGCCAACGTCGGCAAGCCGCAAGTCGCCTACCGCGAAACCATTCGCAAGGCGTCGGAAGCCGAAGGCCGCTTCGTGCGCCAGACCGGCGGCCACGGCCAGTTTGGCGTGGTCGAATTGCGGATCGAGCCGATGGAAAAAGGCGCCGGTTTCGAGTTTGTGGACGGCACCAAGGGCGACGCGATTCCGCGCAATTTTATCAAGCCGATCGAGAACGGGATCAAGGAAGCGATGGACAACGGCGTGCTGGCCGGCTACCCGATGGTCGATCTGCGCGCGACTCTGCTCGACGGCAAGTCGCACGACGTTGACTCGTCCGAGTTGGCCTTCAAAATCGCGGGCTCGATCGCGTTCAAGGAAGCCTGCGAACGGGCCGAGGCGGTGCTGCTCGAGCCGGTGATGGATGTCGAAGTGGTAACGCCGCAGGATTTCATGGGCGAAGTGATCGGCGATCTGAACTCGCGGCGCGGCAAGATCCTGGACATGGAAAGCCGCGCGGGCAACCAGGTTATCGAAGCGCGAGTCCCGCTGGCGACGATGTTTGGTTATGCGACGCGGCTGCGTTCGATCACACAGGGCCGCGCCAATTACACGATGCAATTCGGCGCGTACGAACAGGTGCCGCAGAATATTTTTCAGGAACTGATGGCGCGCAACACCGACGGCGATCAGCAGTCGCGCGCGCGCGCGTAGGAGACGGGTTCGGACCCGGAGGAAATACGATGGGCAAGGCTAAATTCGAACGGACCAAGCCGCATGCGAACGTCGGCACCATTGGCCATATCGATCACGGCAAGACCACACTGACCGCCGCGATCACCAAAGTGCTGGCATCCAAGAAGCTTGCTCAGTTCACCGCATTCGATCAGATCGACAAAGCTCCCGAAGAGCGTGAACGCGGAATTACGATCGCAATCGCGCACGTCGAGTATGAGACGGTCAAGCGCCACTACGCGCACGTCGATTGCCCGGGCCACGCCGATTATATCAAGAACATGATCACCGGCGCCGCCCAGATGGACGGCGCGATCCTGGTGGTCGGCGCCAACGACGGCCCGATGCCGCAGACGCGCGAGCATATCCTGCTTGCCTACCAGGTCGGCGTCCCCGCGATCGTCGTGTTCATGAACAAAGTCGACATGGTTGACGACCCCGAGCTGCTCGACCTGGTCGAGCTTGAAGTCCGCGACCTGTTGAAAAAGCAGAACTACCCCGGCGACGATATTCCGGTTATCCGCGGCAGCGCGATCAAGGCGCTTAATTGCGGATGCGGCAAAGACGATTGCCCCAACTGCAAGCCGATCCTCGACCTCATGGACGCAATCGACAACTATATTCCGCAACCCAAGCGCGAGACCGACAAGCCCTTCTTGATGCCGATCGAGGACGTGTTCTCGATCTCGGGCCGCGGCACTGTGGTCACCGGCCGCGTGGACAAGGGCAAGGTGAAGGTCGGCGAGGAAATCGAGATCGTCGGCTTCAAGGACACGACCAAGACGGTGGTGACCGGCGTCGAAATGTTCCGCAAGCTGCTCGACGAAGGGCAGGCCGGCGACAATATCGGCGTGCTGCTGCGCGGCATCAAGCGCGAAGATATCGAGCGCGGACAGGTGCTCGCGAAGCCCGGTTCGATCACGCCGCACACCCAGTTCGAGGGCTCGGCGTATATCCTGACCAAGGACGAAGGCGGACGGCATACGCCGTTTTTCACCGGCTATCGCCCACAGTTTTACTTCCGCACGACTGACGTGACCGGAGTGCTGACGCTGCCAGAAGGCACCGAGATGGTGATGCCGGGCGACAATATCAAGATCCAGGGCGAGTTGATTACGCCGGTCGCGATGGACGAAGGGTTGCGTTTCGCAATTCGTGAAGGCGGCCGCACCGTCGGCGCGGGCGTAGTTTCCAAAATACTGAAGTAGCGCTCGCAGCCAGGCGAGTACGAGAAAATCGGTTACCGGTACGCACGGATTTACGGGATATACAGGGGATAAAACGGAGCGCTTGAGAATCGGGCGCGGTTTCCAGGATGAACGACAAGATACGCATACGTCTCAAGGCGTACGATTACCGCCTGCTCGATCAGTCGGTGCGCGAGATCGTCGACACCATCCGCCGTACCGGCGGAAGGGTCGCCGGTCCCATTCCGCTTCCGACCAGAATAGAGCGTTTCACCGTCAACCGATCTCCGCACGTTGACAAAAAATCGCGCGAGCATTTCGAGATCCGCACGCATAAGCGGCTCCTCGACGTGCTCGAGCCAACCCAGCAAACCATCGACGCGCTCGGCAAACTCGATCTCGCCGCCGGCGTGGACGTTGAAATCAAACTCGAGTAGCGCCGATGCTTACCGGATTAATTGGAAAGAAACTTGGGATGACGCAGGTGGCCGACGCGCAGGGACGCGTTCGCGCCGTGACCGTCGTCCAGCTCGGACCCTGCACCGTGTCGCAGCTCAAGACCGGGCCGACCGACGGCTATGAAGCCGTGCAGGTGACGTGGGGCAAGAAAAAGCTCTCGCGCGTCAATAGCGCCGAACGCGGGCACTTCAAGGCGGCGCAGATTGCGCCGGGCCTGCGCACCGTCGAGTTTGAACGCCGCGGCGAAGCCGAAGTCACGCTCGGACAGGCGATAGTGGCGGGCGACGTGTTCAAGCCGGGCGACCAGGTCGATGTCGAAGGCGTGTCCAAAGGACGCGGCTACGCCGGCGTTATCCGGCGGCATCACTTTTCAGGATTCCCCGGCTCGCACGGCACGCACGAGTATTTCCGCCACGGCGGATCGATCGGTAACCGTTCGTACCCCGGGCGCGTGCGCAAGGGAATGCGGATGGCGGGGCAGCTCGGCAACGAAACCGCGACCGTGCTTAACCTTGAAGTGGTCGAGATTCTGGCCGAGGAAAACGCAATCGTAATTACCGGCGCGTTGCCGGGTCCCGACGGCGCAGTCGTGATCGTCGAGCATGCTGCTCGTCCGCGGCGGCGCGCAAATGCGGCGAATGCGAATGTGGTGGCCGCCAATGGCTGAAAAGCGCACACAGCATAAGCCGGTGAAACTTCCGCTGTTCTCGTCCGCGCAGGAACGCGCGGGCGAGGTCGAGTTTGACGGCGCGGTCTTCGGGCGCGAAGGCGACACCTCGGTGATTCACGAGGCGGTCCAGATGCAACTCGCCAAGCGCCGCTCCGGGACCGCATCGACCAAGACTCGCGGCCTGATTTCGGGTGGCGGCCGCAAGCCGTGGCGCCAGAAAGGCACTGGCCGCGCCCGAGCGGGATCGACGCGCTCGCCGATATGGCGCAGCGGTGGAACGACCTTCGGTCCCGTTCCGCGCGACTACTCGTACAAGATGCCTAAAAAGGCGTGGCGGCGGGCACTGTGCCTTGCGCTTTCGGATCGGGCGCGCGAAGGAAAAGTTTTTATTGTCGAGTCGCTCGGACTTGCCGAACCCAAGACCAAAAGCGCCAAGGCGTTTCTGGAAAAACTCGGCGTAAGTCACGCGTTGATAGTCGTTAGCGATGCCGACAGCGCTTTTTACCTGGCGGCGCGCAATCTGGCGGCGCACAAGATTCTGGCGGTCGCGGGACTTAACGTGTTCGACCTGCTCAACTACCACGAGCTGGTGATGACGGAAGCGACCGCGCGCGTGATCGAGACGCGGCTTGCCGCCGCCACGGCTTCGCGCCAGGACTCCGAGCGTGAAGACGCGGCGCGGGCGGGAGGCGAGGCGCGATGAATCTCGAGCAAATCGTGATGACGCCGCTTATCACTGAAAAAGGCACTTTTGTCAGCGAACGGACCAATCAGGTCGTGTTTCGTGTGCGTCCGGATGCGAGCAAGGACCTGATTCGCGAAGCGATCGAGCAGTTTTTCAAGGTCACGGTGCTGAAGGTCAGGACGGTCAAGCTGATGGGCAAGAACCGGCGGCGCGGCGCGATCAAGGGACGGCGTTCGGATTGGAAAAAAGCTTACGTGACGCTTAAAGAAGGCGATCGGATCGAGTTTTTTGAAGGGGTCTAGGCAAGCGATACGACCATGGCAGTAATTCAGCTGAATCCGCGTACGCCCGGCCAACGCTTCATGCAGGTGGCCGATTTCTCGGAGCTCACAAAAAAGGAGCCCGAGAAGAATCTGCTCGAGCCGGTCAAGCGCACGGGCGGACGCAACAATCGCGGCCGTATGACTTCGCGCCATCGCGGAGGCGGCCACAAGCGGCGCTTGCGCGTGATCGATTTCAAGCGCACGCATGACGGCGTAGCGGCGATCGTCGCGTCGCTCGAATACGATCCGAATCGCTCGGCCAATATCGCGTTGCTCCACTACGCCGACGGAACCAAGGCATACATTCTTGCTCCCGACGGTCTGAAAGTCGGCGCAAAGGTCGAATCGGGCGAGAATGCCGATATCAAGCCGGGCAACGCGCTCAAGCTTAAGAATATTCCGCTCGGCACTGTTATCCACGCGGTCGAGCTCAAGCCGGGCGCTGGCGCGCAGTTGGTTCGCGGGGCGGGCGTGTCGGCGCAGTTGATGGCCAAAGAAGGTAAGTTCGCGCTGCTCAAGCTGCCTTCGGGCGAGCAGCGGATGGTGCAGGTGGAATGCCGCGCCAGTATCGGACAGGTCGGAAATCTCGACCACGAGAATATCTCGATCGGCAAGGCCGGGCGCTCCAGATGGCTTGGCAAGCGTGGACACGTTCGCGGAGTCGCAATGAATCCGGTCGATCATCCGCACGGCGGCGGCGAAGGCCGCTCCAAGGGGAATCAACCCCAGTCTCCGTGGGGACAACCGGCCAAGGGTTACAAGACGCGTAAAAAGAAGCCGTCGGATCGCTATATCGTTAGCCGCCGGCCGCGCGGGAAGCATTCTTAAGTCATGGCACGATCAGTAAAGAAAGGCCCGTTCATCGACGGGCATCTGAAGAAAAAGGCTGAAGCGGCCGCGGCGGCGGGCGACAAGCGGATTATCCGCACGTGGTCGCGACGATCGATGATCCTGCCCGAGATGGTGGGGCTCACGTTCGCGGTGCATAACGGCCACAAGTTCATCCCGGTGTACTGCACCGAGAACATGGTCGGACACAAGCTCGGCGAATTTTCAGGCACCCGGACTTTTCACGGCCATGCGGGCGACCGCAAGGGCGAGGTCAAGCAGTCCGCACCCGCGGCGCCGCCGGCGAAGGTGGGCGCGTAAAAGCACGCGCACAAAAGAGAAGAGACGAATCATGGAAGCGTTATCGCGTCACCGGTACATCAGAATTTCGCCGCGCAAGCTGAAGCTCGTGTGCGATCTGGTTGTCGGCAAGCCGGTAGGACAAGCGCTGTCGATTCTGGAGTTCACGCCCAAGAAGGGCGCGAAGTTCGTATCCAAGACTCTTCTGGCCGCGGTCGCAAATGCGCGCGATCAGCAGAACGTGGACGAGGACAAGCTGTTCGTTAAACGGGCGACTGCCGAAACCGGACCGACTTTGAAGCGCTCGCTTCCGCGCGCGCATATGCATGCAACGCCGATTCTCAAGCGCACCAGCCATCTGACCGTAATCGTGGACGAGCGCGCTGTCTGAGGACTATCGATGGGCCAGAAAGCACATCCGCGCGGGCTTAGACTCGGAATTATCGAGGGCTGGGACTCGCGCTGGTTTTCCAGTCACGACTACACCGCGCTGCTTCATGAAGACATCAAGCTGCGCGATTTTATCAAGCGCCGCCTCTACCACGCGGGAATCTCGAAGATCGAGATCGAGCGGATGGCCAACAAGGCCAAGGTGAATATCTATACCGCGCGGCCGGGAATCGTGATCGGCAAAAAGGGCGTCGAGATCGACAAGCTCAAAGCCGATATCGCCAAGCTGATGAAGGGCAAGGACACATTCATCAATATCCACGAAGTCCGGCGTCCCGACCTCGATCCGCAGCTGGTCGCGGAAAATATCGCGCTTCAGCTCGAGCGCCGGGTCGCGTTTCGCCGTGCGATGAAAGAAGCGGTGACGCGTGCGATGCGGATGGGGGCGCAGGGGGTCAAAGTTCACGTCGCCGGACGCTTGGGCGGCGCGGAAATTGCCCGTCAGGAATGGTACAAAGAAGGCCGCGTGCCCTTGCAGACACTGCGCGCCGATGTCGCTTATGGGTTCGCCGAGGCGCGCACCACCTACGGCGTAATCGGAGTCAAAGTCTGGATCTTCCGCGGCGAAATTCTGACCCGCCAGGAAGAAGAAGCCAAGCGCACCGGGATGGCGGCGCAGCAGCAGTAATACGACCATGCTCTCCCCCAAAAAAGTCAAATGGCGCAAGATGCAGAAGGGCCGCGTACGCGGCGCTGAATCGCGCGGACTCGAGCTCGCTTTCGGCGACTACGGACTCAAAGCCACCGAGACGGCGCGAGTCGACGCGCGTGCGTTGGAAGCCGCGCGTATCGCGCTGACCCGGCATATCAAGCGCGGCGGCCGCGTATGGATTCGCGTTTTCCCGGACAAGCCCTTCACCAAGAAACCCGCGGAAACCCGCATGGGCAAGGGCAAGGGCGGACCCGAGGGATGGACCGCGGTGGTGCGGCCCGGACGGATTTTGTTCGAGATGGAAGGGGTCGATCGGCCGACCGCGCGCGAAGCGATGCGGCTTGCGGCGCACAAGCTGCCGATCAAGACGATTGTCGTGGAACGCGAGGAGGGCGGTCTTGGAGCTTGACGAAATGCGGCAGATGGGTGCGGACGATCTACGCGTCAAGGAACGAGAGACGCGCGAAGAGATTTTCCGCCTGCGGCTCAAGCTGCGGACCAATCAGCTCGACAAGTCGGCGGCGCTTAGCGGCGCGCGGCGCAACCTTGCAAGAATAATGACCGTGATCAAGCAGAAATCCGCGGACGCCGGCGGCGCCGCGAAAGCGAAGTAATCAGCGATGCGTGCACGAACCAAACGGCGCGAAGGGACAGTGGTCTCGGCCAAGATGACCAAGACCGTGGTGGTCCAGGTCGATCGCCTGGTCGAGCATCCGCTCTACGGAAAGCGGATGCGCCGGCGCAAGCGCTACATGGCGCACGACGAAACCAGCCAGTGCCACGAAGGCGACCGCGTCCAGATCACCGAGTCGCGTCCGATGAGCAAAAGCAAGCGCTGGCGGATCAGCAAGGTAATCAAGCGGGCGGCGGGCTGAGGATAAGAGAACGCGATGATTCAGGTTCAATCAGTACTCGACGTCGCCGACAATTCGGGTGCCCGCAAGGTCATGTGTATCAAGGTGCTCGGCGGATCGCGCCGGCGCTATGCCTCGGTGGGAGACGTGATTGTGGTCGCAGTCAAGGAAGCGATTCCCAACGCCAAGGTAAAAAAGGGCGACGTGGCTCGCGCCGTGATTGTGCGCACCGCGCGCGAGATCAGCCGCGACGACGGCAGCTATATTCGCTTTGACGGCAATTCGGCGGTGCTGATCGACGCGCAGCACGAACCGATCGGCACGCGCATTTTCGGGCCGGTTGCACGCGAGCTGCGCGCCAAAAAGTTCATGAAGATAATTTCGCTCGCACCAGAGGTTCTCTGAGATGGCGCCCGCAACTCGCGCAGCAAAATACAAGATCCGCAAGAACGACATGGTGATGGTCGTCAAAGGGCGCGATCGCGGCAAGACCGGCAAAGTGATGCGCGTGCTGGCGGAACGCGGACGCGTGGTCATCGAGCGGCTCAATATCGTAAAGCGCCACTCGAAACCCAAAGGCGCGGCCAGTCCCGGCGGAATCGTCGAGAAAGAAGCGCCGCTCAATATCGCCAACGTGATGTTCTTCTGCGACCGATGCAACGCGCCCGTGCGGCTGGCCGTAAAGCTGGCCGATGACAAGACTCGAACCCGCGTATGCCGCCGATGCGGCGAAGCGGTGGGTAACGATTAATGGCCGACAAGAACGACAAAACCGAAAAGCCGCAGAAGGCCAAGAGTCCCGGCGCCGCAGCCAAGGGTCAGGCGCAAAAGGCCAAAGCCGCCAAGGACAAGGCCGAGCGTCAGGAACAGGCCGCGGCCGCCGCGGCGGCGCCGCGCGAGCCGGAACCGAAGATTCCGGCCCGGATGCGTCTGCGGTACGAGAGCGAGATCGTGCCCGCGCTGATGCGCGAGCTGAAGATCGAAAACAAGATGCGGGTGCCGCGGCTGTCGAAGATCACGATCAACATGGCGCTCAGCGAGGCGCGCGACAACGTCAAGGTGCTCGACCTCGCAGTCGAAGAGCTTGCGCAAATCTCCGGGCAGAAGCCGGTGCTGACGCGCGCGCGCAAGGCGATCTCTAATTTCAAGCTGCGCCAGGGGATGCCGATCGGAACGATGGTCACGCTCAGGCGCGAGCGGATGTGGGAATTTTTCGACCGGCTGGTTAACGTCGCGTTGCCGCGCGTGCGCGATTTTCGCGGAATCAGCGACAAGGCGTTCGACGGACGCGGAAACTATTCGCTCGGCCTGCGCGAGCATACGATTTTTCCCGAACTCAATCTGGACAAGGTTGATAAGGTCAAGGGACTTACGATTTCAATCACTACCAGCGCGCGCAGCGACTTCGAGGGGCTGACCCTGTTGAAGGCGCTCGGGATGCCGTTTCGGAACCAGGCCGAACGTGAAGGCCAGCCGGCAACAGCGGCGCCCGCGCCGGCCACACCGGCGGCGGCGCCCGCGCAGGCTTAACGTGCAGAGGACCGATGGCTAAGAAGTGCCTCAAAGTCAAGGCGTTACGCACCCCGAAGTTCAAGGTGCGCGCGCATAACCGCTGCCCGCTATGCGGGCGCTCGCGGGCCTTTTACCGGCGCTTCAAGATGTGCCGGCTATGCCTGCGAAAATTCGCCCTTAGAGGACAGCTTCCCGGCGTCGTCAAGGCGAGCTGGTAGAGAGTACCGGAATAATGTCGAGGACCGATCCGATCGCAGAATTGCTGACCCGAATCCGCAACGCGATGCGTGCGCGGTACAATGAGGTCATTTTAGAACACTCGCGGCTGCGCGAAGCGATTTGCCGCGTGCTGGTGGCCGAAGGATTCCTCGACGGAGTCGAGGCCGGCGGCGAAGATCCCAAACGCAAGCTTATCATCAAGCTGCGCTACTCGGCCGCGCGCGAGCCGGTGATCAAGGGAATCCAGCGGGTCAGCAAGCCGAGCCTTCGGCGCTACGCCGGCGCCGGCGAGATTGCGAAGGCGCGCGGTGCGATGGGAGTGCATATTGTTTCGACGCCGCTCGGCGTGATGAGCGGGCGCGAGGCGCGCCGCAA
Organism: Binataceae bacterium (SeqCode); assembly: GCA_050736695.1. Lineage (GTDB taxonomy): Bacteria > Desulfobacterota > Binatia > Binatales > Binataceae > JBARDN01. The sequence goes on from JBOHWH010000173.1 coordinate 28,806, forward strand.
GCGTGTCGGCGGAGAAATTCTCTGCCGGGTTTGGTAAACGGAGCCGACGATGTCGCGCATAGGAAGATTACCGGTAAAACTCGAAAAGGGCGTCAAGGCCGAGGTTTCCGGCACCACGATCAAGCTCGAAGGCCCCAAAGGCAAGCTGGAGCATCAGCTCCCGCCCGGTTTTACGGTTGAAATCAACGGCGGCGAGTTGATCGTCAAGCGCCCCGGCGATTCCAATCTGGAGCGTTCGCTGCACGGGCTTACGCGGAAGTTGATCGCGAACATGGCCGAAGGCACTAGCAAGGGTTTCACCAAGATTCTCGAGATCAACGGAGTCGGCTACCGCGCGGAAGCAAAGGGCACGCAGATTAATTTGAGCTTGGGATACTCGCATCCGATCGTGTATCAGTTGCCGCCGGGAGTGACCGCCAAAGTCGAGCGCCAGGTGATAATCACGCTGGAGAGCGCGGACCGCCAATTGCTCGGCTCGGTCGCATCAGAGGTGCGCGAGCTTAGGCCGCCGGAACCGTACAAGGGCAAGGGAATCAAGTACTCGACCGAAACGATTCGCCGCAAGGCGGGTAAAGCCGCTGCTGGATCGACTTCGGCGTAAAGCGCATAAGCAGGGCACGAAGAGTCAAGAACGATGCAATCACAGCGGGCAGAAAAACGGGGTTTGCGCAGACAGCGCGTGCGCCGCAAGGCGACGGGCACCGATGCGCGGCCGCGGCTTTCGATCTACCGATCGCTCAATCATATCTACGCCCAGGTGATCTCCGACCAGAGCGGCAACACCATCGCGGCGGCTTCGACCCGGAGCGAGGCGGTGCGCGATGCGCTCAAGAGCAAGCGCAATCTTGCGGCGGCCAAAGCGGTCGGCAAGGCTATTGCCGAGAAGTGTCAGGCCGCTGGAATCCAGAGCGTGGTGTTCGACCGCAATGGCTTTCTCTATCATGGCCGGGTCAAGGCGCTGGCTGACGCGGCGCGCGAAGCCGGATTAAAATTCTGAAAATCGAGGCACGAAGTGGCGCAACGCATTGACCCGCAAGGGCTCGAAATCAAGGAAAAGGTCGTCCACATCAACCGCGTCGCGAAGGTTGTGAAGGGCGGACGCCGTTTCAGCTTCTCGGCTCTGGTGGTCGCGGGCGATCACAACGGATTGGTCGGCTTCGGACTCGGCAAAGCCAACGAAGTTCCCGAGGCGATTCGCAAGGGCGTCGAGCGCGCCAAGAAGAGCCTGATCCGGGTGCCGCTGCGCAATGGCACTATCCCGCACGAAGTGGTTGGCCATTTCGGCGCGGGCCGAGTCGTGTTGCGTCCTGCCGCCGAAGGGACCGGAGTGATCGCGGCGGGCGGAGTGCGCGCGGTAGTTGAGTTGTGCGGAATCCGCAATATCCTGACCAAGCGGCTCGGATCGTCGAATCCGCACAATCTGGTCAAGGCAACCCTCGAGGCGCTGCTGGAACTTCGCAGCCCCGAAGATATTCTGAAGCTGCGCGCGCGTTCGGGCAGCGAGCGTCCCGAGGCGGCCTGAGCCGGATTTAGCGCAGTCAAAAAGTTTTTGCGCAAAGAATCGGTCAAGCAGATAATCGATTACGTATTCGGTCTAATCAGATGAGCGACACGATCCGAGTCAAACTGGTGCATAGTCCGATCGGGACCAATAAACGCGCGCGCGCAACCGTGCGCGGCTTGGGCCTGCACAAGGTCGGCAGCGAACGCGAACTCAAGCGCACCGCTCCGGTCGAAGGGATGATCAAGCGGCTTAAGCATCTGGTGGCCGTGATCGAGGGCTGAACCGCGCCGAGGCGCGGCAGTGTCACGCGGCAGGATTTACAGGATTTAATTTAGAGGACGCGATGAATCTCAGCGATTTGAAACCCTCGCCCCGCTCGAAGCATCGCATCAAGCGAATCGGACGCGGCATCGGCTCGGGCCACGGCAAGACCGCCGGCCGCGGGCATAAAGGTTTGGGCTCGCGCTCGCACGGCAACACTCCGCCGGGTTACGAAGGCGGGCAAATGCCGTTGCAGCGGCGCACGCCCAAGCAGGGCTTTCGTCGCACGCAGCGGGCGCAGACGCGGCGCGAAAAGTTCGATCTGGTGAATATCGCGAGCCTGTCGGGGTTCGCCGACGGCGCGACGATCGACGCGCCGGCGCTGGCCGAGCGCGGAATCGTGCGCAAAGGACGCAAGATCAAAATTCTCGGTTCGGGTGAGTTGAAGGCCAGGCTCACGATTCGCGCCGACGCTTTTTCCGTCAGCGCGCGCGAGAAGATCGCCGCCGCCGGCGGCAGCGCCGAGCTGATCGCCCCGGCCAATGCCTGATGCTTGACGGGTTCTCAAACGCCTCCCATATTCCGGAGCTGCGCCGCCGGCTGTTTTTTACGGCCATGATGCTGGCGGTGTTCCGGCTTGGCGTTGCGGTGCCGACGCCCGGAATCGACGGGCAGGCGCTCTCTTCATTTTTCGACGCGGCGCAAGGCACGATGTTCGGGTGGGTGAACCTGTTCTCGGGCGGCGCGCTCGAGCGCTTTTCGGTTTTTGCGCTCGGAATCATGCCCTACATCACGGTTGCGATTATTATCGATCTGCTCAAGGTCGCGTCGCCGTATATCGATGAGCTCTACAAGGAAGGCGAGGCCGGCCGCCGCAAGATATCGCAGTACACGCGTTACGCGACGGTGGGCCTTTCGATCCTGCAGGGCGCGATGATCGCGGTCGGACTCGAGCAGATCCAGGCGCCGGGCGGCGGCTCGGTGGTCTATTCGCCGGGACCGGCGTTTATCACGATGACGGTAATCACCGTCACGGCTGGTGCGATGTTCGTCATGTGGATCGGCGAGCAGATCACCGAACGCGGAATTGGCAACGGCATCTCGCTGGTGATCATGGCGGGAATCGTGGCGCGGCTGCCGAGCGCGCTGACCAGCACCGCGCAGTTTCTGCGCGAGGGTGAGATGAGCATCTTCACGTTCATCTTTATTCTTGCGGTCGCGGTCGGCGTCACCGCGCTAATTGTGTATCTCGAGACCGCGCAGCGGCGCATTCCGATCCAGTACGCGCGCCGGGTAGTCGGGCGGCGCGTTTATGGCGGGCAGTCGTCGCATCTGCCGCTCAAGATCAACACCTCGGGAGTTATTCCGCCGATTTTCGCGTCGTCGATCCTGGTCTTTCCGGCAACGGTCGCGCAATTTTTGCCGTCGCTTAAGGATTACTCGGCCTACTTGATGCCTGGCGGGTTTACCTACGACCTGATCTACGTCGTCCTGATCGTGTTCTTCTGTTATTTCTACACGGCGGTCACGTTCAACCCGGTTGACGTTGCCGATAATCTGAAAAAGTATGGCGGCTTTATTCCCGGGATCAGGCCGGGCCGCTACACGGCGGAATATATCGATCGGGTGCTGTCGCGGATCACGCTGGGCGGCGCGATTTATGTCAGCGCCGTATGCGTTCTGCCGACAATTTTGATTGCGCGCTTCAACGTGCCGTTCTACTTCGGCGGGACCGCGCTCTTGATCGTGGTTGGAGTCGCACTCGATACGGTGGCCCAGATCGAAACCCATCTGCTCACGCGCAATTACGAAGGATTCATGCGCCGCGGGCGGGTGAAATCGCGCAAGGGTGCTTAAGCGGTGCGATTGGTATTGCTGGGTCCGCCCGGGGCGGGCAAAGGCACACAGGCGCGGATGCTGCGCGATCTGTCGGGTATCCCGCAGATCTCAAGCGGCGATTTGCTGCGCGCCGCGGTTCACGGCAAGACTCCGTTTGGCGTCGAAGCAGCGAGCTATATGGACCGCGGAGAGTTGGTCCCGGATGATCTGGTGTTGAATCTAATCGATGACCGGCTCTCCGGCGCCGACGCCGCGCACGGGTTTATCCTGGACGGCTTTCCGCGCTCAGTCGCGCAGGCCGAGGCGCTGCGTGCGATGCTCCTGAAGCGGCGCGGAAGGGCGCTGGATCGAGTGATCGCGTTCAACGTGCCGGACGAGGAAATAGTGCGCCGAGTCTCCGGACGGCGCACCTGCACCAAGTGCGGCGCCATGTATCACCTGGTGTCCGAGCCGCCCAGGAAGCCGGGCGTCTGCGACAAATGCGGCGGCAAGCTTTATTTGCGTGAGGATGACTCGGAAGCCACCGTGCGCAACCGGCTGAACATATACAACGCCACCACGCGTCCACTGCTCGACTATTACGGCGGCCTTGGCCTGCTGGCGCAGATTGACGGGATGGGCAAGACCGAAGAAGTCGAAGCGCGGATCGCCCAAGTGCTTGACGGACTCCTGTCCAAGGCCGCACGCGACAAGCTGCGAAGAAATTGAAGCGCACGATTTTTTGATGATCACGATCAAGACATCCGAAGAAATCGCGATCATGCGCCGCGCGAGCCAAATCGTGGCCGAGGTTCTCGACGCGCTCGTCCGCGCCGTGCGTCCCGGAGTTGCAACTATGGAGCTCGACGCTCTCGCCGAGCGGCTGACGATCGAAAAAGGCGCGCGACCCGCGTTCAAGGGCTACAAGCCGGGCGACGTGGTTTATCCGAAATCGCTGTGCGTCTCGATCAACGAACAGATCGTCCACGGCATCCCGTCGGGCCGGAAGCTCAAGGCGGGCGACATTGTCGGGCTCGATTACGGCGTCGTGTACCAGGGCTTCTTCGGCGACTCTGCCCGGACCGTGCCGGTCGGCGAGGTGCCAGAGAGCACCAGGAGGCTGCTGCGCATCACGCGTGAGGCTCTGTATGCGGGAATCGCGCAGGCGCATGCCGGCAACAGGATTTCCGATATCGGCCGCGCGGTGCAGGCGGTGGCCGAAGGTGCGGGCTATTCGGTGGTGACAGATTTCGCTGGGCACGGAATCGGGCGGCGGCTGCATGAGGATCCGCAGGTGCCCAATTATTTCCGGCGTGGGATGCCGAATCCGCGGCTCCAGGAGGGGATGGCGCTGGCGATCGAGCCGATGGTGAACGAGGGAACGCCCGAATTGGAGATACTTGCGGACGGGTGGACTGCGGTAACCGCAGACGGTAAGCTATCGGCCCACTTCGAGCATTCGATCGCGATCACCTCAAACGGGCCGATTATCCTGAGCGAATTGGACAATGTCTAAGGGCGACTCTATAGAAGTTCAGGGAACGGTCAACGAGGCACTACCGAACGCGGTGTTTCGGGTGACGCTCGATAACGGGCACAAGGTATTGGCGCATATTTCGGGCAAAATGCGGATGCATTACATTAAGATTCTTCCGGGCGACAAGGTCACAGTGGAACTGTCCCCGTACGATTTGACTCGCGGCAGGATTACTTACCGGCAGCGCTAAGCGCTTCCGGTCAACCACGGTAAGAAACGATGAAGGTTCGAGCGTCGGTAAAGAAGATTTGCAAGAACTGCAAAGTGGTGCGGCGGCAAGGTGTCGTGCGCATTCTGTGCTCCAACCCGCGCCATAAGCAGCGCCAGGGCTAGGGCCGCTTCTCAAGATTGAAGGAAGGATTCTGCGATGGCACGAGTAGCGGGAGTTGAACTGCCGAAGAACAAGCGCATGGAAATCGCGCTCACCTATATCTATGGGATTGGGCGCTCGGCCGCGGTCAAGATCCTCGACAAGGCGGGCGTTGATCGCGCGCGCAAGAGTGACGATCTGAGCGCCGAAGAGCAGAGCCGCATCCGGCAGGCGATCGATACCGACTTCGAGGTCGAAGGCGATCTGCGCCGCGAGATGCAGCAGAATATCAAGCGCCTGATGGACCTCGGATGCTACCGCGGCATCCGGCATCGCCGCTCGCTGCCGGTGCGCGGCCAGCGTACGCATACCAACGCACGCACCCGCAAGGGTCCGCGCAAAGTGGTCGCAGGCAAGAAGCAGGCGCCGACCAAGTAGAACCGCCGCCGCGTGCGCGCCGCTCAAATTTTTTGCAAGGATCTTTGCAGACGAGAGACTAGATGGCAGACGAAATCAAAGAGACCAAAGAAGCTCCCGCAGCCGGCGCCGAAAAGGGCGCGGCTGCCGGCGCAGGCGCTGCCGCGGCGCCCGCGCCGCGGCGCAAGCGCACCAAGCGATCGGTGCCCGAAGGCGTTGCGCATATCCATGCGACCTTCAACAACACTATCGTGACGATCACCGACCATCAGGGACTCGTGATTGCATGGGCCAGCGCGGGTTCGGTGGGATTCAAAGGCTCACGCAAGGGAACTCCGTACGCGGCCCAGATGGCGGCAGAGGCGTGCGCGCGCAAATGCTCGGAAGTCGGGATGCGCGCGGTAGTCGCTTATGTGAAGGGGCCGGGCGGCGGCCGCGAATCGGCGGTGCGCGCGTTGCAGGCCGCCGGACTAGGCGTAATTTCAATCAAAGACGTGACCCCGATACCGCACAACGGATGCCGTCCGCCAAAGCGGCGCAGGGTCTGATCTAAAAAGGACTTAAGGCACGTGGCGAGAAATCTAGGACCCGTATGCCGGCTATGCCGGCGCGAAGGTTTGAAACTCTTCCTCAAGGGAGAGCGATGCTTCAGCGACAAGTGTGCGATCGAGCGGCGCAACTATCCGCCCGGCGCGCACGGACAATCGCGCACCAGGTTCTCGGAGTTCGCGATCCGGCTGCGTGAAAAGCAGAAGGTGAAGCGGATTTACGGGATGCTCGAGAAGCAGTTCGCGCGTTATTTCGAAGAAGCCGAGCGTCTGCCCGGTATCACCGGCGAGAATCTGCTGGTGCTGCTCGAACGACGGCTCGACAACGCGGTTTACAAGCTCGGGTTTGCGAGTTCACTCGCGCAGTCGCGCCAGCTCGTGCGTCACGGCCATTACGAGGTAAACGGCAAGAGCGTCACGATCCCGTCGTATCAGCTCGAAGTCGGGGACGTGGTGAGTATCGCCGAGAAGAGCAGAACCAAGAAGGTGATCGTCGAGGCAATCGAGATGGCGCAGCGGCGCGGAACTCCGCCGTGGATGGCGCTCGAGCGCGAGCAGTTCCGCGGCACCTTCAAGACCTTGCCGGCGCGCGGCGATTTGACGATGCCGATTAGCGAAAAGCTGATCGTTGAACACTATTCGAGATAACCCCTAACGGAGGCGGAGCTGCCTGCGGGGTCCGTGGTGGACCCGACCGCGGCTAAAATCCCAACAGCTCTATAGCGGCGACAATATGCAGAACGATTGGCGAGATCTTACCAAACCCAAGTCGGTTGAATTCGAAGAAAAAGAAGTAACGCCCTCCTACGGACGTTTCTTTGCCGAACCGCTCGAACGCGGCTACGGAATCACGATCGGCAACGCGCTCAGGCGCGTGCTGCTGTCGTCGCTTCCGGGCTTTGCGATCTGCGCGGTCCGGATCAAGGGCGTGCTCCACGAATTCTCGACCCTGCCCGGCGTCAAAGAGGACGTGACCGATATCGTCCTCAACCTGAAGGAAGTCCGCGTGCGCCTGCACGAGGGCGACCAGATAACCGCGACGCTGAAGGTCAAGGGAGAAGCCGTGGTCACCGCGCGCGATATCACCGGCGGCGCGAGCCTGGAAATTCTCACTCCCGATCAGCATATCGTCTCGCTCGACAAGGGCGCCGATCTGGACATGGAGCTGGTGATCAAGCGCGGACGCGGCTACGTGCCGGCCGAGCGCGGCGAGGAAGAGGAACCGATCGGCACCGTGCGTATCGACGCGATCTATTCGCCGATCAAGAAGGTGAACTTTACCGTCACCAACGCACGCGTCGGACAGCGTACCGACTACGATCGGCTCTCGCTCGAGCTCTGGACCGACGGCTCGATCGGCCCGCGCGAGGCGCTGACTTACGCCGCCCGCGTGATGCGCGATCAGATGTCGATCTTCGCTGGCGTTGAGGAAGAGACCGAGACCGCGGTGCTACCGGGCGCCGAAGGCTCGCAGGAGCGTCCGACTCTCAACGAGCTGCTCTACCGGCCGGTCGAGGGGCTGCCGATTTCGGTCCGCGCCTTCAACGGCCTCCAGAACGCCGACATCAAGTATATCGGTGAACTGGTGCAGCGCACCGAGCAGGACATGCTCAAGATCAAGAACTTCGGCCGCAAGTCATTGAACGAGATCAAGGAAGTGCTCACCGACATGAGCCTTTCGCTCGGGATGCGGCTGGAAAACCTGCCGCCCCGCAGCGAACTCGATCGCATGTGGGAGGAGCAGGAGCGGCGCGAATCCGCGTAAGCGCGGACCGCGAGCGCGAGACTCAAGTTTGTTGGAGTAGGCGATGCGTCATCTTAACCAGGGCCGTAAGCTAAACCGCACTTCTTCGCACCGCAAGGCGTTGTTCAAGAACCTGGTGCTGGCGTTGATCGCTCATGAGCGGATTCACACCACCGACGCCAAGGCCAAGGAATTGCGCCGCTTTGCCGATCGGATGGTGACGCTGGGCAAGCAGGGCGACCTTGCGGCGCATCGCCGCGCGTTCGCATTTCTGCAGTCGCATGAGGCGGTCAAGAAACTCTTCGACGAGATTGCGCCGCGCTTCAAGGAGCGCAACGGCGGCTACACTCGCGTGATCAAATTCGGGGTCCGCCGCGGCGACGCTGCGCCGATCTCGATCATCGAGTTCACCGGCAATGAAGAGCGCGCCGCCGCGAAGAAGCCGCGCAAGAAGTCGGTCAAGCGGGTCGAAGAAAAAAGCGCGCGCCGCGCCGCCGCCGCGGGCTGAACCAGTATCCGCGCAAGATAAGATTCTTCGCAGGGGTGGCTATCGCGGCCGCCCCGCCTTTTTTTGGTCACGCGTTTATCTGCCGCGCGGCTTTAGTTCTCCGAGCGGATGAGCGGGGCGGCCGACTATCGCCGCCTCGGTGGGGCCTTCTACTCCGCCCAGCGTTCCCCAGACCTTGTAGCCGAGACGAGCCTTCAACCCTTCTGAGAGGGCGCGTTCGACTTCGGCGTCGAGCGACAGAAACGGATTCTCCTGCGCGCGCATGAACGGTCGCGCGAAATAGCTCAGCAGGAGGTGACGCCGAGCCGCGGTCGAGTTCGGGCCGGTCCCATGAAAAATCCGTCCGTCGAAAACCAGCGCCGATCCCGCGGGTCCCTCGGCGGCAATCGTCTGTCCGATATCAGCGTGATCCGCAAGCGGCGCGGCGTTTAGATGGCTACGCGGCACTAGCCGCGTGCCCCCGTTCGCGCTCGTGACGTCATCGAGCATCCACGCGATATTTGCGACGATCGGCACCGGAGTATGAAATGGCAGGTAGCCCTGATCACGATGCAGATACATCGGGGCGCCGCCGGGTCCGGCGATATTCGCGGTCAGACTCGACAGAATGAATCCACTCCCGAGCAGATGCGGCATTATCGCATCCACTAGCGGGTGCAGGATCAGATCCTGGAAGACACGGCCCTTGTTGATAAGGTTCCAGACGCGTTGATTCGGCGCGCCCGGACCGCCGTCGCGAGTGGCGCGTGCGCTTTCCACTTCGGCCGCAGCCTGCTCGGCCAGCCGGTCGCGCAGCGCGCGCAATTGGGCCGGGCTAAGCGCATCGGCGACGAGAGCGTATCCGAACGAATCCAAATCGCGCTTCGCCTGTGCGAGGTCGCGAGTAACCCGCGGCAATTCTTCGTTCATTGGCCGCATCTGATTTGCGCTCATATCGATCTCGCCGCGCGGTCGAGCGTCCTGAAGTCCGCGTCCTTAAGCGTGACGGTGCGCGCGCGCGTGTTCTCCTCGAGATGCGCGATGCTGGAAGTTCCGGGAATCGGGAGTATCGCGGATGAGCGCCGGAGCAGCCACGCGAGCGCGATCTGCCCGGGAGTCGCATGGACGCCCTCCGCTATTTCGTTCAGGCGTCTGTTGCGCAGCAGGTTGCCGTATCCGAGCGGAAAATACGGGATGAAGCCCAAGTCCTCGTCTTCGCAATAACTCAAGACCGACTCGGATTCGCGATTGGCCAGGTTGTAACTGTTTTGTACGGATACGATCGGGACGATCGCGGCAGTGGCCTTGACCTGATCGACGGAAACATTGGAAACCCCGATGTGCCGGATTTTTCCCGCCGCGCGCAGTTCGGCCAGCGCCGAAATCGATTCCTCCAGCGGAACTTTCGGATCGGGGATATGAAGCTGATAGAGATCGATTCGGTCCAGTTTCAGGCGCTTGAGACTCTCTTCACACGCCTGCTTAAGATGCGCGGGGCGTCCGTCGGGCACCCATTGGTTGGGGCCGGGCCGGGTGTAGCCGCCCTTGGTCGCGATAACCAGATCGGCGGGGTAGGGATGCAGCGCCTCGGCGATAATCTGCTCCGAGACTTCGGGTCCGTAGGCGTCGGCAGTGTCGATAAGGTTGACTCCCAGCTCGACCGCGTGGCGAAGCAACTTGACCGCCTCGCGATGGTCAGGCGGCTCGCCCCAGACGCCGGCACCCGTTATGCGCATCGCGCCGAAACCGAGCCTGCGGACGCGCAGGTTGCCGCCGATCGCGAATTCATCTTTCGCGATGCTCATCGCCATACTTTCTCCGTTACTGCTTCCATGCCCGAAATCCTAGCGAATTCCGGTGTTTTCCGAAACGCGCGCGATGAGCGCGTGCTCAACTTCTTGAGTTACGGGCGGTCTGATAGTCTTTAGTGCGAAGGTAGATAATCACGATGGCAAATGAATTGGCGCATCCGGAAAAGTTTTTCCTCAATCGATTCGGCATGAGCGACCGCGCTTTCGAGCGGATTTTGGGCACCGCGCTCGAGCGCAAGGCCGACTACGCCGACCTCTTTTTCGAGTACCAGAGCGCCGAGTCGCTCGGGCTGGAAGAGTCGATGGTCAATCACACTTCCAAGAGCATCAGCCACGGTGTCGGCGTCCGCGTATGCGCCGAAGATCGGACCGGTTACGCATATTCCGACGAAGTCACGATCGACAGGATGCAGCTTGCAGCCGAAGCGGCCCGTGCGATCGCCGATCAGCGCGCCACCGTTCCCGCAGTGCAGGTCGGCGCGCCGGCGCCGCGCCATGCGTTGTATGAAGTCGAGACTACGCCGCTCGAAATTCCGCTCGAAGAACGCGCCCGCCTGCTGCGCGAGATCGACGCCGCCGCGCGCGCGTACGACCCGCGCGTGAAGAACGTGATGGCGTCGATCGCGGCCGAGCGGAAGATCGTCATGATCGTCACCAGCGAGGGCAAGCTTGCCGCCGACGTGCAGCCACTATGCCGCCTGAACGTGGCGGTGATCGCGGAGGACGGCAAGGGCGGCCGCCAGTCCGGCAGTTTCGGCGGCGGCGGCCGCGTCGATTACAAATACTTTCTCGACGGCGACCTCTGGCGCACGTATGCGCACGAAGCCGCGCGCCAGGCGATCGTCAACCTGGGCGCGGGCGACGCGCCGGCGGGCGAGATGATCGTGGTGCTCGGACCCGGATGGCCAGGAATTTTGCTGCATGAGGCAATCGGCCACGGACTCGAAGGCGACTTCAATCGCAAAGGCGTGTCGGCCTTCTCCGGCCGAATCGGACAGAAAGTCGCAAGCGAGCTTTGCACCGTGGTTGACGACGGAACTATTCCGATGCGCCGCGGCAGTCTGAATGTCGACGACGAAGGCACTCCGACCTCGCGCACGGTGCTGATCGAAAAAGGAATCCTGCGCGGATACCTGCAGGACCGCATGAACGCGCGGCTGATGAAGATGAAACCCACGGGCAACGGCCGGCGCGAGAGTTTTGCGCACACGCCGATGCCCCGAATGACCAACACCTTCATGCTCGCGGGCGAATCGACCAAAGAGGAAATTATCAAGTCGGTGAAGAAAGGCCTTTACGCGGTCAGCTTCGGCGGCGGACAGGTCGATATAACCAACGGCAAATTTGTGTTCTCCGCGAGCGAGGCTTATCTGATCGAGGACGGCGAAGTGACGCGTCCGGTCAAAGGCGCCACGCTTATCGGCGACGGCCCCGACGTGCTGACCCGCGTTGCGATGGTGGGCAACGACCTGGCGCTGGATTCCGGGGTCGGCACCTGCGGCAAGGACGGTCAATCGGTGCCGGTGGGCGTGGGACTTCCGACAATCCGGGTCGACGGGATCACAGTGGGCGGCACCCGCGCATGAAAAATCAATCAGGCAATGGGACAGTAGAAACGCTCGACAGCGCACTGGCCGAGTGGGTGCTTGGCGAAGCGAAGAAGCACGGTGCGAGTGCGGCCGAAGTGCTGTTTGTCGGCGCGGAGTCGCTGGCCGCGGGCGTGCGCTTGGGCGAAGTCGAGAAGCTCAAGAGCTCGCGCGAGCGCCGGCTCGGCATCCGCATTTTCACTGGACAGTCTTCGGCGACCGCCTCGACCGCTGAGCTCGAGCACGCGTCGCTGGCCGAGTTTGTCGCAAACACGGTCACGCTGGCGCGGCTGACCGCGGAGGATCCGTGGTCGGGGCTTCCCGAACCCGCGATGCATCCGAAGTCGTTTCCGGATCTCGGCCTCACCGATCCCGACGCGGGAATAATCGAGGCCGATCGCGCACTCGAAATCGCGCGCAAGGGTGAGAAGGCCGCGCTCGCCGCGGATCCGCGCATCAAGAATTCCGAAGGCGCCGAGTTCGACTCCGGCCGCTACCGGGTTCTATTCGCCAACAGCAACGGATTCAGCGGCGAATACGAAGGCTCGTCGTTCAGCCTCGTGGTCGCGCCGATCGCACAGGACGGCGCCGCGATGCAGCAGGGTTTCTGGTACACCTCGGACCGCCGCTTCGCCAAGCTCGAAGACGCCGAAGCCGTCGGAGTGACGGCCGCAAAGCGGGCATTGCGCCGCCTCGGATCGCGCAAAGTGAAAACTACTCGAGTGCCGGTGGTGTTCGATCCGGACATGGCCGCCGGCCTTATCCGCTCGCTGGCCGGTGCCGTCTCCGGCCCGTCGCTGTACAAGGGCGCTTCGTTCCTGATCGATCGGTTGGGGTCGCAGGTGATGGCGCCCGGAGTTTCGATTATCGATGATGCGCGGATTCCCGGCGCACTCGGCTCCAAGCCGTTCGACGGCGAGGGGCTGGCGACCAACCGCAAGCATATCGTCGAGAAGGGTACGCTCAAGACCTATCTGCTTGATTGCTACTCGGCGCGCAAGCTCAAGATGCAGCCGACGGGCAACGCCGCGCGCTCGGTCGGACAGGCGCCGACGGTTTCCACCACGAATCTCTATCTCGAGGCGGGGCCTTACACGCCGGAGCAAATAATCAGCTCGGTGAAGCAGGGTTTATATTTGACGGAAACCATCGGGTTCGGCGTGAATATGGTTACTGGCGACTACTCGCGCGGGGCGGGCGGGATGTGGATCGAAGATGGCCAGCTCGCCTACCCGGTGCAGGAAATTACCATCGCGGGGAACCTGAAAGAGATGTTCATGAACCTCGAAATGATTGGAAACGATTTGCACTGGCGGTCCGCGACAGTTGCGCCCACGGTAAAGATTTCCGAAATGACGATCGCTGGGGCATAAAGCTCATTTATGCCATAGATTGCCGCTCTTGACCCGCCGCTCCCGTTGTATTAACAAAGTGTAGAGATTTAAAGCTGCCAGCACGTCGAACTGCCGATACTAATAGTAGCGTCAGTTGGACAGGCGGGGACGGACCCGGCTATCGGTGCTCCGTTTGGTGGCGGAGGTCAAAAAATGGACGCCGCAGTCAACACAAGGGGGCGAAACATGAATGGTCCAGGAATGGAGCATCCTACAGACAAACTGCTCGCGCGGCTGGTGAGCTTGGGTTTGCCACGCGCGGCGATCACGGCACTGCTCGACAGATACACTCCGGTGCGTTATCCGAAGGGCGCGCCGCTTTTCACCAAGGGCTCGCCCGCGGACGTGATCTTCGCCGTGCTTAGCGGCGTGATCAAAGTTCACAGCACCCGGCCGGGCAGCGACAAGATTCTCACCGAACTGGCCGGAGCCGGCGATATTGTGGGATACGCGGATTTTTCTGAAGGTTCGGGCGAGCGCTCGCAGCTATTCGAGGCGGAAGCGCTTACGAGCTGCACGGTTGCGCTCTTCACCCGGCACCATATTGCCGAGGTGTTGAAAAGCCTGGATGGCGAGACCTTGCTCAGGCTGACTGAGGCGATCAACTCGCTCTGGTCGTCGGTCGCGTATCGCTACGCAACGTTTTTGGGAATGTCGCTGCGGCAGCGGCTCGAAGTGGTGCTCAACGAACTCGCGTTGCGTTTCGGCGTGCCGGACGCGCGCGGCGTGCTGCTGACACCCGAGCTCGCGCAGGAAGAGCTGGCCGAGATGATCGGAAGCTCGCGCCCGATGGTCTCGAAGCTGTTGATGGAAATGACACAGCAGGGATTGCTCGCTCGCGACGGGCGGCGGCGAATCCTGGTCGGTACTCCCAAAGCGAATCTGTTGCCGTCTTTACCGATGTTTCACGCGAGCGCCGCACCGGCGGCGTCCGCTGATCGCGCGGTCCGAACGCCCTCACGCGGGACCGCGGTCGCATAGCTCTCCGACACCCGTATTGAAGCGAAGCGCGCGTCCATCAGGGCGCGCGCTTCTTTGGACTCGAACTTTGCCTTCAAACTGGGGCCTTGCTAGCGCCGGGCGAAGATCGAAGCGATCAGGCGCAAGGCCGATCGCCACAAGTTGATCAAGATTCCCTGCCGCGCGACGACCCCCGCGGCCGCAGCCTTGAGCTCCGCGTCTGCGGCGGCGAAGAATTGCCCAAGCATCATCTTGGCTGCGCTATCGATCACACGTTGGCCAACCTGCATCAGCGGTCCGCCGATTTGGACGTCGCCGGCGTACTTGACGATGGTCGATTTCGCGTCGCGCGCTTCGAGGTCCAGGGTTCCCGAGCCGCGCATGAAACCCTGTTTGCCCTTACCATCCACGAGCATCCGGTAGTGCTCCGGCGCGCGTTTATCTTCGAGCTTGAGCTTGCCGGAATAGACGCCCTTGACCGATGCGATTCCGACATTCAGGGTGCCGCCGTATTCGTCGGGCCCGAGCGTATCGAGCTTTTCGCATCCGGGGATGAGCGTCGAGAGCCGCTGCGGGCTATTGAACAATGCCCAGACCCGTTCGCGCGGTGCGGACAAAACAGTTTCTCCGGCAAGCTTCATCGGTGCTCGGGGTTGTTCCTTTCGATTAAATTCGAGCGCGTGTGAGTGCTGCTCAGGACTTCGCGCGTGCGACTGCGGCTTCCAGCGCGCGGCGTGTATAGATACGCGCGAGTTCCGTGCGAAACTCCGCCGAAGCGTGGATATCCGCCATCGCGTCGATCCCATCGGCAGCGAGCGCGGAGGCGGCGGCGATCGCCTGCGCGGGAACTTTGCCTGCAAGCGCCGCCTCGACTGCCATCGCGCGAAACGGTTTCGCGCCGAGGCCGGTTATTCCGATGCGTGAGGATTCGCAGGCTCTATTTTTTCCCAGCGCGACAATCGCCGCGACTCCGACCATCGCAAATCCCGACGCGGGTTGGCGATGCTTCAAATAGGCGAAGCCGCGTCCGGCGGGAATCGGCGCAAAGGAAATCTGTGTGACGATCTCGCCAGGTTGCACGGCGGTGGTCATCAGGTCGAGGAAAAAATTGTCGGCCTTGACGACTCGCGCGGCGGAGGCGCCTTCGATTTTAATCTCGCCTTCGAGCGCGAGGACCGCCGCCGGGTAATCTGCCGCCGGATCCGCATGCGCAATAGAGCCGCCGATCGTTCCGCGGTTGCGCACCTGCACGTCACCGATCATCGCGGCGCATTCGGCGAGCAGGCCGAGCTTCGCGCGGATGAGGGGGGACGTCTCGACCGTGTGATGCGTGGTCATCGCGCCAATCACTATTTTCCCGGCATCTTCCTTAATCGAGGCGAGCTCGCGCACGCCGCTGATATCGACCAGATGCGCAGGCTGCGCCAGGCGCAACTTCATTATCGGAATCAGACTGTGGCCGCCGGCAAGGAGCTTGCCGTCCTCGCCGAACCGGGAGAGCATCGCGAGCGCTTCTTTGACCGAGGAGGCGCGATGGTATTCGAACGCCGATGGATACATCGCGGCTAGCCCTTCGCTTTGGCGTCGCGAATCGCGCGCCAGACGGTTTCGGGTTTAAGCGGCATGTCGAGATGGCGGATGCCGAAAGGGCTGAGCGCGTCGAGCACAGCGTTGGCCACGCACGGCGTCGAGCCGATAGTGCCCGCTTCGCCCACTCCCTTGACGCCGAGCGGATTGACGGGCGAAGGCGTGACCGTCGCGGCCAATTCATAATGCGGCAGCATGTTGGCCTTGGGCACCGCGTAATCCATCAGGGTTGCAGTGATTAGCTGGCCGTTTTCATCGTAGATGACTTCCTCGTACAGCGCTTGCGCGATACCCTGCGCGATTCCGCCGTGGATTTGTCCTTCGACCAGAAGCGGACTCAGAATTCTTCCGCAATCGTCAACTGCGACGTAGCGCAGAAACTTCGTCATGCCGGTTTCGGGATCGACTTCAACCACCGCGACGTGGGTGCCGAACGGAAAGGTGCAGTTGGAGGGTTCGTAGAAACTGGTCGCGTCGAGTCCGGGCTCGAGGCCGGGAATAGCCTGCTTGTATCCGTAAGCAGCATCGACGATTTGCTGGAGCGCGATGGATTTCGACGGATCGGAACCAAGCGCGATCGTCCGATTGGCAAAGACCAATTGATCGGGCGGTACTTCCATCATCGTCGAGGCGATCTTCTTCATCTTCTGCTGCAGCTTCCCGACCGACAGCATCAGCGCGGGCCCGCCGACCGTGGTGCCGCGGCTGCCGAAGGTGCCGATTCCGTATTGCACGATCGCGGTGTCGCCGTGAACGACGTTGATGTCGTCGATATCAATTCCAAAAGCGTCGGCGACGAGTTGCGCGAAAGTGGTTTCCTGTCCCTGGCCGTGGGGCGAGACGCCAGTCAGCACGGTGACTTTACAATCGGGCTCGATCCTGATGGTCGAGCTTTCCCATCCTCCTCCCTTGAGCTTGGGCGGCAGTAACGCCGACGGACCGATTCCGCAGATTTCGACGTACGAGGCTATTCCGATTCCGATATAGCGGCCATGCTTGCGCGCTTCGGCCTGCTCGGTGCGGACTTTTTTGTAATCGATAATTTCGAGCGCCTTCGTCAACGCGAGATCGTAATCGCCGGAGTCATAGACCAGACCGCCGGCGGTGGTCGCGGGAAATGACTCTTTGGCGATGAAATTTTTACGCCGGACCTCGACGGGATCGAGGCCGAACTCGCCGGCGACCATGTCCATGATTCGCTCGGCGATGTACGCGGCCTCCGGGCGGCCGGCGCCGCGATACGCGTCGGTTGCCATCTTGTTGGTGAAGACCATCTGCTGATCGAATGACAGTGCCGGAATTTTGTAGCATCCCGTCATCATCAGGCCCGAGAAGCCGGGGATCGCGGGCGTGAGAAGCTGGAGATAGGCGCCCATGTCACAGATAAAGTTTGCCTTGACCGCGAGCACGGTGCCGTCTTTCTGCGCGGCTACTTCGAGGTAGGCGATCTGGTCGCGTCCGTGCGTAGTGCCGAAAAGATTTTCGCGCCGGCGCTCGAGCCACTTGACCGGCTTGTTGAGCGTCATCGCAAGGTAGGCGACGAGCGCCTCTTCCGCGTAGACGTTGAGC